>JAEULX010000120.1 GCA_016793685.1 Bradyrhizobiaceae bacterium | reverse complement strand
AATAGAGCGATTCTTTCACTGGGAACTGGCATGATGTCTCTTTATACTCCGATTGCGAAAGATGACGCCGGGCGGCGCGCCCGTTGAGACTGCAATTGCTTTGGAAACTCTGAATGCAAGGCAGCAATCGCCTGCGGCACCACGCTCGCTGCTCTCGTGGAGAGCTTGCGCTCCTTCGATGTCGCCCTCAGATCGATAATGTTCAAGATGTCTTCTGTGCAATTCACAACGGCAATAGCCGATAAGCGTAACCGATGCAAATCATTGTTGCGATTTGCAGCTGGCGGGACTACGACAACCCAAACCCCCACATCGCTCCGCACGAGGAGAATGCGCTTATGGCCCGTGTTACGGTCGAAGATTGCATCGACAAGGTTGAGAACCGCTTCGAACTCGTCCTCTTGGCGGCGCATCGCGCGCGCATGATCTCCTCCGGCGCGCAGATCACCGTCGATCGCGACAATGACAAGAACCCGATCGTCGCGCTGCGCGAGGTCGCCGACGAGACGATCTCGCCCGAGGATCTCAAAGAGGACCTCATCCATTCGCTGCAGAAATATGTCGAAGTGGACGAGCCCGAGCCGGAAGCCGTTCCGCTCATCGGCGCCGGCGGCGGCGGAGTCGACGCCGACGACACCGAGGTCGCCATGGAACGGATGACCGAAGAAGAGCTCCTGAGGGGGCTCGAAGGCCTGACGCCGCCCGAGGAGCGGCCCGAGCCGCCGGAGCCCGACGACGAGGAATGACCGGGCCGGCGCGAGCAGCCCGCATTTAAGTCCTGAGCCGACGAAGGTCGGCGGCTTTCGCGAGCCGCCGGCCTTTTCTTATGGCGCCGCTCCCGACATAATCGAAAACGTGGCGGCGGCGCGCGGCTTGCGGCACTATGTGCCGACAACCACATCCTCGCCCAGAGGAGCGTTTCAACGTGGGCACGCCCATCACCAGCTTGCCGCGGATGCAGGTGCAGTCACGCATCCATGCGCCGCGCGAGCCGACGCCGCAAACGGCGCCCAAGCCGGTCGAAACCCCGGTTGCGGCCCCGAAGCGGATGATGCGCCAGTACGAACTGGTCGAGCGGGTGCGTCAGTACAATCCGAAGACCAACGAGGACCTGCTTAACCGCGCCTATGTCTACGCCATGAAGGCCCATGGCGGTCAGAAGCGCGCCTCCGGCGACCCCTATTTCTCCCACCCGCTCGAAGTCGCCGCCATCCTCACCAATCTGAAGCTCGACGACGCGACGATCGCCGCCGCCCTCCTGCACGACACGATCGAGGACACCGACGCGACCCGCGCCGAAATCGACGCCGTGTTCGGCAGCGACATCGGGCAGCTCGTCGAGGGCCTGACCAAGCTCAACCGGCTCGAACTGGTGTCGCGCGAGGCCAAGCAGGCGGAGAACCTGCGCAAGCTGCTGCTCGCCATCGCCGAAGACGTGCGCGTGCTGCTGGTCAAGCTCGCCGACCGCCTGCATAACATGCGCACCATCGTCCACATGCGGCCGGAGTCGCGGCGGCGCATCGCCGAGGAAACGATCGACATCTATGCGCCGCTCGCCGGGCGCATGGGCATGCATGCGATGCGCAGCGAGCTGGAGGACCTCTCCTTCGAGGAACTCCACCCGGAGGCCTTCCGCGTGATCAATGCGCGGCTCGACGCGCTCGCCGCGCGCAACAGCGACCTGATCAGCGAAATCGAGCATCAGCTGACGACCAAGCTTGCCCTCAGCGGGATCTCGGCGCGCGTGATCGGCCGGCGCAAGCACGCGTATTCCGTCTGGCGCAAAATGGAGCTCAAGGCGCTCGGCTTCGAACAGCTTTCCGATATCCTCGGGTTCCGGGCGATCGTGAAAACGGTTCCGGAGTGCTACCAGGCGCTCGGCATCGTCCATACCACGTGGCCGGTCGTGCCGGGCCGGTTCAAGGACTACATCTCGACGCCGAAGCAGAACGACTACCGCTCGATCCACACCACGGTGGTCGGGCCGCGCAATCAGCGGGTCGAACTGCAGATCCGCACCGCGGCGATGAACGAGATCGCCGAATACGGCATTGCGGCGCACGCGCTCTACAAGGACAGCCAGGATTCGCCGTCGGAAACGCTGTCGCGCGAGTCGAACGCCTATGCCTGGCTGCGGCGTACGATCGAACTGCTGGCGGAAGGCTCCAACCCGGAGGAATTCCTCGAGCACACCAAGCTCGAACTGTTTCACGATCAGGTCTTCTGCTTCACCCCCATGGGCAAGCTGATCGCGCTGCCGCGCAATGCGACGCCGATCGACTTCGCCTACGCGGTTCATACCGACATCGGCAACCATGCGGTCGGGTGCAAGGTGAACGGCACGATCTGCCCGCTCATCTCCGCATTGCGCAACGGCGATGAGGTCGAGATCCTGACGTCGCGGGCGCAGATCGCTCCGCCGGCGGCGTGGGAGTCGGTGGTGGTGACCGGCAAGGCGCGAGCCGCGATCCGGCGGGCGACGCGGGTCGCCGTGCGCGCCCAGTATGCCGAGCTTGGCCGGCGCATCGTCGAGCGTCTCTGCCAGGTCTCGAAACGGCAGTATTCCGATGAAAAGCTCAACGGCGCGTTGCCGCGCCTCGCCCGCGCCACGATCGAGGATGTCTTCGCCGCGGTCGGGCGCAGCGAGATGAAGGCGGCCGACGTCGTCCGCGCGATGTATCCCGACTACAAGGAGGAGCGGGTGACCACGGTGCCCAAACCGGACAGCGGGTGGTTCGGGCTGAAGATGGGCCGTGCGGTGAAGTTCAAGTTCCCCGGCGCCAAGGACGACGATGACGCCATCCCGATCCGCGGGCATAGCGGCGATCTGCCGGTCCGCTTCGCGCCCGACGGCGGGGCCGTGCCGGGCGATCGCATCGTCGGGATCATGACGCCGGGCGAGGAGATTACCATCTACCCGATCCAGTCCATCGCGCTGAAGGCGTTCGAGGATGCGCCGGAGCGCTGGCTCGACGTGCGCTGGGACGTGGATGAAAAGAACCCGCAGCGGTTTCCCGCGCGGATCGCGGTCCAGTCGGTCAACGAGCCGGGCTCGCTGGCCCAGATCGCGCAAGTGATCGCCGAGAACGACGGCAACATCGACAATATTCACATGTCGCGCCGCTCTCCCGACTTCACCGAGATGAACATCGATCTCGAAGTCTACGATCTCAAGCATCTGACCGCGATCATTTCCCAACTGCGGGCAAAGACCGTGGTGGCGAAAGCCGAGCGCGTAACCGGGTGAGGGCGATCCACGGGCCCCCGCGGTCCCCGCTTGAACAGCCGAGCGCTCCGGCCCCATAGATCGGTCATCCAACAGGCCAGACCAGGTACAGGACCTTTCACGTGAGCGGATTTCGACCCATTCGCCTGGGCGTCAATGTCGACCATGTCGCCACTGTCAGGAACGCGCGCGGCGGCCAGCATCCGGACCCGCTGCAGGCGGCCGAGATCGCGATTGCGGCCGGCGCCGACGGCATCACCGCGCATCTCCGCGAGGATCGCCGGCACATCCGGGACGACGATATCGCCCGCCTCAAGGAGCATCTGCGCAAGCCCCTCAATCTCGAAATGGCGGGAACCGAGGATATGGCGGCGATCGCGATTACGACCCGCCCGCACGCTGCCTGTCTCGTGCCCGAGCGGCGGGAGGAGCGCACGACCGAGGGCGGGCTCGATGTCGTCACCCATCGGCATGAACTGGCCGATGTGGTCACCGCCCTCGGGAAGGCAAATATCCGCGTGTCGTTGTTCATTGCGCCGGACGAACGCCAGATCGAGGGCGCCGTCGCCCTCGGCGCGCCCGTGATCGAAATCCACACCGGCGCCTGGTGCGATGCGCTGGCCGCCGGTGAGACGGCGCGCGCCGCCGCCGAGTTTACACGCATTGCGGCCGGTGCGGAATTCGGCTCCCGGCTTGGCCTCGAGGTGCACGCGGGGCATGGGCTCGATTATTCCACCGCGGAGACGATCGCCGCCTTGCCGAGCGTCGTCGAACTCAATATCGGCCACTTCCTGATCGGCGAGGCGATCGCCATCGGCCTGGGAGCTGCGGTGGAACAGATGCTGGCGGCGATGCGGCGCGGCCGCGTGATGGCGAAGGCGGCTTCGTGATTATCGGCATCGGCACCGACATCGTCGACATCCGCCGAATCGAGCGGACCATCGCCCGCTTCGGCGAGCGCTTCCTCGACCGCATCTTTACGGCGAAGGAGCGCGCCCGCGCCGAGCGGAAAGCCAATCGCGTCGAGACCTACGCGAAACGCTTCGCCGCCAAGGAGGCCTGCGCCAAGGCTCTCGGTACCGGGTTCCGGCAAGGCGTATTTTTTCGCGATATCGGGGTCGTCAACCTTCCCTCCGGGAAGCCGACCCTGGCCCTCACCGGGGGTGCGGCGGCGCGGCTTGCGGCGCTCACGCCGCCGGACTGTGCGCCGCGAATCGAGCTCGCGCTGACCGACGAATGGCCGTTGGCCCAGGCCTTTGTCATTATTTGGGCGTCTCCGGGCGCAAGAGATGAGCGGATGGTCTGATTTGCGCGATCGGTCCCGAGCGGCTAGAACTCCGGCCTCCATGATGTCGTCGTCACGACGGGAAAGCTTCACGTCAACATCCCGACATGAAATTTTCGCCAAGGTCTGCGGCGGCGCGCGCAAGGCCGCAGTGGGGTGAGGCGTAGTGAGCAATCAACAGAACACGGCAAGCGAAGACAAGAGAGGCCGATGAGCGTGTCCGGGCAAGAAAAACCGCGCGAGAAGAAGAAAGAGGGCGGCATTGCCGAAACCGTCCGCGTCATCTTTCACGCGCTGATCATCGCCCTCGTCATCCGCACGTTTCTGTTCCAGCCGTTCAACATCCCGTCCGGTTCGATGATGTCGACGCTGTTGATCGGCGACTACCTGTTCGTGTCGAAGTACAGCTACGGCTACAGCCGCTACTCGTTTCCGCTGTCGCCGCCGCTGTTTTCCGGACGCATCTTCGCCTCCTCGCCCGACCGCGGGGACGTGGTGGTGTTCCGCCTGCCGAAGGACGATTCGACCGACTACATCAAGCGCGTGATCGGCTTGCCGGGCGACCGCATCCAGGTGATCGGGGGCGTGCTCCACATCAACGGCCAGGCCGTCAAGCGCGAACGCGTGTCCGATTATATTGACGACGAGAGCGGCTATCCGGTCCGCGTACGCCGATACCGCGAGACGCTGCCGAACGGGGTGAGCTACGACACGCTCGATCTCCAGGACAACGGCTTTCTCGACAACACCCAGGTCTACGAGGTTCCCGCCGGCCACTATTTCATGATGGGCGACAATCGCGATAATTCGACCGACAGCCGGGTGCTCAGTCAGGTGGGTTACGTGCCCTTCGAGAATTTCGTCGGTCAGGCGCAGATCATCTTCTTCTCGATCGGCGACGGGGTGCCGGCCTGGCACCTCTGGGCATGGCCATGGGCCGTTCGCTGGAGCAGGTTGTTTACGATCGTCAGATGAGCGAGAGGGCGCAGAGCAGACGCGACCTCGAGGCCCGCATCGGTTACTCATTCTCCGAGCCGGCCCTGCTCGAAAGTGCGCTCACGCATATCTCGGCGCTGTCCGGCAAGACGCGGTCGGCGAGCTATCAGCGGCTCGAGTTCCTGGGCGACCACGTGCTCGGCCTGGTCGTTTCCGACATGCTGTATCGCGCTTTTCCCAAGGCGGAGGAGGGCGAGCTGTCGCGCCGGCTCGCCGATCTCGTGCGCCAGGAAACCTGCGCGGAGATCGCCCGCGCGATCGACCTGGGCGCGGCGATCAAGCTTGGCGCGTCCGAGGCGAGCGCCGGCGGACAACAGCGCGTCGCCATTCTCGGCGATGTATGCGAAGCGCTGATCGGGGCGGTGTTCGTCGATGGCGGATATCCGGCAGCGGCGGCCATGGTGCAGCGGCTGTGGGGCGAGCGCATGCTCAAGCTGGTGCGTCCGCTGCGGGATTCGAAGACCGTGCTGCAGGAATGGGCGCAGGGGCGCGGCTTGCCGACGCCGGCCTACCGCGAGGTCGAGCGGAGCGGCCCCCACCACGATCCGGTGTTCCGGGTCGTCGTGGAACTGCCGGACATGGCCCCCGCGGAAGGGCGCGGCCGCTCCAAGCGGGCGGCCGAACAGGCCGCGGCCGCGGCCCTGCTTGCGCGTGAGCACGTGCCGACGGTGAGCGCCGATGGTTGAGGAAGGGCAGGGCGGTTCCGATCCAACCCGGTGCGGCTTTGTCGCGGTGATCGGCGCGCCCAATGTCGGCAAGTCGACGCTGGTGAACGCGCTGGTCGGCGGCAAGGTCACGATCGTCAGCCCCAAGGTGCAGACGACGCGCAGCCTGGTGCGCGGGATTACCCTGGAAGGCCGGTCCCAGTTGATCTTCGTCGATACGCCCGGCCTGTTCGCCCCGCGCCGGCGGCTCGAGCGGGCCATGGTGACGTCGGCCTGGTCGGGCGCCCAGGACGCCGATGTCGCCCTGCTCGTCGTCGATGCCAAGCGCGGCCTCGATGCCGACACCGGCGCGATCCTCGATCGCCTTGCCGGCCTCCCGGCGCGCAAGGCGCTCGTGCTCAACAAGGTCGATCTCGTGGCGAAGCCCGCCCTGCTCGCGCTCGCGCAGGCGGCGAATGCGCGGCTGGCGTTTGCCGCGACCTTCATGATCTCGGCGCTGTCGGGAGACGGCGTCGCCGATCTGAAGACGTGGCTCGCGGGCGAGGCGCCGGAGGGCCCCTGGCTCTACCCCGAAGACCAGATGTCCGATGCGCCGCTGCGCAGCCTTGCCGCCGAGATCACGCGGGAGAAGCTGTTCCTGCGCCTCCACCAGGAATTGCCTTACCGCTCGACGGTGGAGACCGAGGCGTGGAAGGAGCAGCCGGACGGCTCGGTGCGGATCGAGCAGACGATCTATGTGGAGCGCGAAAGCCAGCGCAAGATCGTGCTCGGCAAGGGCGGGCAGACCATCAAGGCGATCGGCTCGGATGCTCGCAAGGAGATCGCTACGCTGATCGGCCAGCCCGTGCACCTGTTCCTGTTCGTGAAAATACGCGAAGACTGGGCCGACGATCCCGAACGCTATCGCGAGATGGGCCTGGAGTTCCCGCGCGACTGACTGGTGCTGAGCGCCCAAATGCAGTGGACCGAGGAAGGCATCGTGCTCGGCGCGCGCAGGCATGGCGAGGCGAACGCCATCCTCGAACTGATGACGCGCGGGCACGGCCGCCATCTCGGCATGGTGCGGGGAGGGACGGGGTCGCGGCTGCGCCCCGTTCTGCAGCCCGGCAATGTGGTTAGCGCCACTTGGCGGGCGCGGCTCGACGAGCATCTCGGCCATTACGCGGTCGAGGGGGTCCGGCTGCGCGCTGGTGGCTTTCTGCCCGTCCCGCACGCGCTGTACGGCGTTAACTACCTCGCCGCGCTGGTGCGGCTGCTGCCCGAGCGCGATCCGCATCCGGCCGTTCATGACGCGCTCGATGCCGTGCTGGACCGGGTCTGCGATGCCGCGGTCGCCGCCGCGCTGGTGCTGCGGTTCGAGCTGCAGATGCTCGCCGAGCTCGGCTTCGGCCTCGACCTGTCCCGCTGCGCCGTGACCGGGCAAACGGCCGAACTCATCTACGTGTCGCCGAAATCGGGACGGGCGGTGTCGCGCGCGGCCGGCGCGGCCTGGCATGACCGGCTCCTGGCTTTGCCCGGCTTCCTGGCGGAGGGCCGCAGCGAAACGTCAGCCCGTGAACTCGCCGCCGGTTTTGCGCTGACCGAATTTTTCCTTGCGCGCCATCTTTTCGAGCAGCGCGGTGTTGTCCTGCCGGACACACGCGCCCATTTTCTGAATGCTGTGCTGCGTTCTGCATAGGCTGGCGCGAGCGCATGCGTTAACATAGTCAGCCAATAGCTGAACTGGGAGCGGAACGAGTCGAAAGGCAGAGAGTTAGCCCCTGCCCAAAGTACGTTGAGGGTTAGTCCCATGCGCGCGTTTGTTAGGCGCTTGATCATGCACTACGGCATCTATCGCCGTTACCCGCTGCCACGAATTCCTGCACTGCGGAACGCGTGGCGCATCTCGCGGGCCTAAGCTGATCGCAGCCGCCGCGGCGGTACAGTTTTGTACTTGTTTGCGCAGATTCTGCGGTTGATCGTTCTCACCCCTGGGCTTTTCGAAACGATATCCAATCAAGCGAGCGCGGCTTTCGCGCGAAAGCATCGTTTTGCATGGCTTTATCCAGGCCCCGGCTGGCTACCCAAGTTATGTACCAGGGCTTCGAGCGAATCCACTTCGGCCAGAGTTGGAACGGACTTCGATTTTCTT
>JAEULX010000099.1 GCA_016793685.1 Bradyrhizobiaceae bacterium | reverse complement strand
GTGATCGCAGAGGATACCGGCATCATCGGCACGACCTGGGGCGTCGAATGGTGCGTCGTGGGCCTCGACCGCAATTGGGCCTACAACCCCGCCTGCCGCATGGCGCGTCCGTAGGTTGCAGGATTCGGGCCCCGCGCCGCTTGGATTTTCCGCGAGCAGCGCACCACGCGTTTTTTAATTGTCCAGCAGCGTGTGGTGTGCTGCCGCGGATCACCCCCGCGCGCCGCCAGCGCTTGCGTCCGCCTCCGCGAGCGCCGCGCGGATGGCGAGAAAATCGCGCCAAGCCAAACGCTTGGCGAGCGGCTGCCGCAGCAGATAGGCCGGGTGCAGGGTGGCGATCGCCCTGATCTCGCGCGCCCCGGCCGCGTAGCTGAACCAACGCCCGCGCGTCCGCATGATGCCGTCCTTCACCCCGATCAGCGCCTGCGTTGCGGGCGCGCCGAGACAGACGAGGATGTCGGGGCCGGCGAGTTCGATCTGCCGCAGGATGAAGGGCAGGCAGATCTGGCTTTCCAACGGCGTCGGCGTGCGGTTGCCGGGGGGGCGCCACGGGATGATGTTGGCGATATAGGCGCTGCGGCGGTCGAGCCCGATCGCCTCCATCATGCGGTCGAGCAGCTTCCCCGACCGGCCGACGAACGGCAGGCCCTCGCGATCCTCGTCGGCGCCCGGCGCCTCGCCGACGAACATGACGCGGCCGGCGGGATTACCGTCGGCGAAGACGAGCCGGGTCGCGGTGGCCTTGAGCGCGCAGCCCTCGAAGCGCGCGAGAATGGCGGCGAGTTCGTCGAGCGTCTGCGCCTGCCGCGCCGCCTCGCGCGCGGCCATCACCGCCTCCTCGGGCGGGGCGAGATCGGCCGCGGGCCGCGCCGGAAACAGCGGCGGGCCGCCGTCATCGGACGACGCGCCGGTCGAAGGCCGCGGCGCACGCTGCGGCGCGCGCATCGGATTTGCGGCCGCCGCCGGCCGCGGCGCGCCGTCGCCTTCCGCGGCGCGCGGGGAGGGCGCTGCGGCGGGGCTCGCCGCGGGCGAGCGTTCCTCGGCAGCTCCGGCGGCCAGTCGATCGACCGGCGTTTCGCCGACAACGGCGTCCACCCCCGCGTCGAGATAAAAGGCGAGGAGTTCGCCTGCGGCTTTTGCGTGCGCGGAAGTCATTCTGGCCTTCGTGTCTTCGCCTCGTCGCATTCTGCGGCGAAACCGCGTCTCCTGTCCGCCGGAAACCGCGCGCCGTCCGGCTTTTTCATCGCGCAACCCTGCGGCGGCGCTCTGATCGCGGGCATCGTCGCTATAATGAGCCTGTTGTCATAATGAGCGAATTCAGCGCGCACGCATTTTGGAGAGCTTCCAATTGTCACAGCGTGCGATAAGCAAAAACCTGCATGTTTGGCCGGCTCGCGCCTGAGCGCTGCGAACGCCTGATCCACCCGGGGGTAACATAATGGATGCACAAGAATTGCCCGCCCGCGAATCCATGGAATTCGACGTGGTCATCGTCGGCGCGGGGCCCGCAGGATTGACCGCAGCGATACGGCTCAAGCAGCTCTCGCCCGACATGTCCGTCGTCGTCGTCGAAAAGGGATCGGAGGTCGGGGCGCATATCCTCTCGGGCGCGGTGGTCGACGTGTCGGCGCTCGACAAGCTGCTGCCCGACTGGCGCAGCGACGAAGACACGCCGATCAAGACGCCGGTCAAGGAAGACCGCTTCTACATGCTGTTCCGCAACCGTGCGGTGCCGCTGCCGAAGGCTTTCCTTCCGCCGCTGATGAACAATCACGGCGCCTACATCGTCTCGCTCGGCGAGGTGTGCAAGTGGCTGGCGGCCAAGGCGGAAGCGCTCGGCGTCGAGATCTATCCGGGATTTGCCGCAGCGGAAATTCTGTACGGCCCCGGCAACGAAGTGGTGGGGATCGCCACCGGCGACATGGGCATCGGCAAGGACGGCAAGCCGAAGGACAACTACACCCGCGGCATGGAGCTGCGCGGCAAGTACACATTGTTCGCCGAAGGCGCGCGCGGCCATCTCACCAAGCGGCTGATCGCGCACTACAAGCTCGACAAAGATTGCCAGCCGCCGAAGTTCGGCATCGGCCTCAAGGAGCTGTGGCAGGTGGCGCCGGAGAAGCACCACGCCGGCCTCGTTCAGCACACCTTCGGCTGGCCGCTCGACAATCGCACCGGCGGCGGCTCGTTCCTCTATCACTACGGCGACGATCTCGTCGCCGTCGGCTTCGTCGTGCACCTCAATTACGAGAACGCGTATCTGTCGCCTTTCGAGGAGCTGCAGCGGTTCAAGACCCATCCGCTCGTGCGCGATACCTTCGCCGGCGGAACGCGCATCGGTTACGGCGCGCGCGCGATTTCCGAAGGCGGCTGGCAGTCGGTGCCGAAGGTGGTGTTTCCGGGCGGCGCCCTCGTCGGATGCGCTGCGGGCTTCCTCAACGTGCCGCGCATCAAGGGCACGCACAATGCGATGTTCTCCGGCCTGTTCGCAGCCGAGGAGGTGGTCCGGGCGATCGCCGCCGGCCGCGAGCATGACGAGCTGCAGGGCTACGAGACCGGCTGGCGCAGCGGCGAGATCGGCCGCGATCTGTGGAGGGTCCGCAACGCCAAGCCGTTGTGGTCGCGCTTCGGCACGGCCATCGGCATCGGGCTCGGCGGAATCGACATGTGGACCAACACGCTCGGCTTCTCGCTGATGGGAACGCTGGGCCACGGCAAGCCGGACAGCAAATGTCTCAAGCCCGCCGCCGAGTGCAGGCCGATTCTTTATCCCAAGCCGGACGGCAAGCTCACCTTCGACCGGCTGTCCTCGGTCTATCTCTCCAACACCGCGCACGAAGAAGACCAGCCGGTGCATCTCCTCGTCGCCGATCCCGGCCTGCAGAAGGCGTCGGAGCACGACGTGTTCGACGGCCCGTCCAATCGTTACTGCCCGGCCGGCGTCTACGAATGGGTGCGCGAGGGCGAGGGGCCGCAGTCGCGTCTGCGCTACGTGATCAACGCGTCGAACTGCGTGCACTGCAAAACATGCGACATCAAGGATCCGAACGGCAACATCACCTGGGTCGCTCCGGAGGGCGGCGGCGGCCCGAACTACCCGAATATGTGACGGTGCTCGGAAACCATTGGTTCGTCATGGCCGCGCCATAGCGCGGCCGCCGAACTGCCGCGAACCGGCGGCGAAGCCGCGACTTTTCGAAGGCGCGAGGCTTCCCTGCTTGCAGCGCGGGGATAAAACCGTCATTGTCGACCGTCCCGCGGCTCGCCTGCGCGCCCGGCCGCCGGAACATCCCATCAGGGGAGAACCGCCCGTGAGACGTTCGTCGCTAGTTCGAGCCGTGGCCGTCGCGGCCGGGGCCGCCGCCGTCGTGATTCTGCCCGGCTTTCTCGCGGCGCAGGCCACCACCGAATCCGGCGCACGGTCGGGGCGCGATTCCCAAACCGCCGGCATCGCGGGCGACTATCTTGCCGCGCGGCACGCGAGCACAGGACGCGACGCTGCCTCCGCTGCAGCTTTCTACCGGGCGGCGCTCAAAGCCGACCCGCGCAACAAGGAGCTTCTCGAACTCGCTTTCTATGCCGAACTCGCCGATGGCAACATCGACGAAGCCGTGAAGCTCGCCGACCGCATGGTGCAGGTCGATCGCAGCGCGCGCACGGGCAATGCGCGGCTCGTGCTCGGCGTGCGCGCGCTCAAGCAGAAGCAGTACCAGCAAGCGCGCACTCAGTTGACCCAGGCGGCGCGTCCGCCGGTGAGCGATCTGATCGCGACGCTGCTTGCGGGATGGGCGCTGCAGGGCGCCAACGACGTCAGGGGCGCGGTCGAACTGATCGACAAGCTCAATGG
>JAEULX010000084.1 GCA_016793685.1 Bradyrhizobiaceae bacterium | reverse complement strand
GCGACACCTTCAATATGTGATCGCTGTGCTCGTTCTCGGCGATGTCGAAGCAGGCCATCTGGCCGTCGAGACCGCGGGCGACCACGACGGAGATTTCCCGCTCGAAGGCGACGAACGCTTCGAGGATTGCCGGCTGCGCGCCGATCTCCAGCCAGGCGGCCTCGGGATCATCGCCGGCACGGATGGCGGCCTGTCCCTTCCCGTCGTAGCCGAACCGCCGCGTCTTGAGCACGGCGGGGCGGCCAACCTCCTTGATTGCGCGCGCCAGCCCCTTCGGGGCGTCCACCGCGGCGAACCGCGCCGTCGGGATGCCGAGGGACTTCAAGTAGGACTTCTCCGCGAGGCGGTCCTGCGTGGTCGCCAGCACCTTCGGGTCGGGCAGCACCGGCTTCCGCGCAGCGAGAAAAGCCGCCGTCTCGGCCGGGATATTCTCGAATTCGTAGGTGATCAGGTCGACATCGTCGGCGAACCTGTCGAGCGCGGCCTTGTCGGTGTAGTCGGCCTCGGTCACCCGGCGCACCACATCGAAGGCGCAGGAGAGGGGCTCAGGGCACAGCACGTGGCACTTGAAGCCGAGCCGCGCCGCGGCAAGCGCGAGCATGCGACCGAGTTGTCCGCCCCCGAGAATGCCGATGGTCGCGTCCGGATCGAGCCGGCGCGGAGCAATGGTCACCGGCCGGTCTCCTCGGAGGGCACCTCGGCAACGGCGTCGGCCTGCCGGACGCGCCAGATTGCGAGGCGGTCCGCGAGCGCCGTGTCATGCAGGGCGAGCACGCTTGCGGCGAGCAGCGCCGCATTGATCGCGCCGGCGCGCCCGATGGCCAGCGTTCCGACCGGCACACCCGGCGGCATCTGGACGATCGAGTAGAGCGAGTCGAGCCCCGACAGCGCCTTCGATTCGACCGGCACCCCGAACACCGGCAACGTCGTGAGCGAGGCCGTCATTCCGGGGAGATGCGCCGCCCCGCCCGCCCCCGCGATGATGACCTGGAAACCCAACGCCTTGGCGCCCTTGGCGAAGGTATAGAGGCGCTCCGGCGTGCGATGGGCGGAAACAATGCGCGCGGCGTACCCCACATGCAGGGCTTCGAGCGTCTCGGCGGCGTGCTGCATGGTGGTCCAGTCCGACTGGCTGCCCATGATGATGGCCACCGGTTTTGCTGTCATTGGCTGCTCGATTGTGTGTTTGTTTCGTTGCGCTGCAAGAAAGTCCAAAATTATAGGAATCGCGGGGCCCGGTAGCAAGATTGCCGACGGTCCCCGGCGCCGGGCTTTTGCTCCGGCGCTAGGCGATAATGTCCGGGGTTATCTGATCCTCGATAAAAGCAATCCGGTCGCGGAGCCACAATTTTCGTTTCTTAAGCCGCTGAACCTGCAGCAGGTCGGACCCCGGCGCGTCTTGTAACGCCGAAATTGCTGCATCGAGATCGCGATGCTCCTGCTGTAAACGCGCGAGCTGCGCCCGCAGCTCCGCTTCATTGTCATCCGTCATTGCGCCGCCGCACGAGGCCGCGATCTTCTACGAAGCCACCAGGATTGAGGACTACGGCCTAGTGACCTGTATCGCCCGGGCGCGGCCATTTTTCAAGCTTGGCGGCGGTTTAGGGCCGACGGGATATTTGCTGCCCGCTGCATCATCCCGGCCGCGGTGCGAATTTTTGCGTCGCACAACGAAACGCCGTCGACTTACGTCGCCGAATATGGCAAAATACCTAGTTGCTGGGCAGTCTGAAAAAGGAGATTTGCCATATGGCCACGGTCGAGCTTGCTGATCTCGAACAACGGCACCGGATGTTGGAAGCCGAACTTACGGAGATGCTCCAACATCCATCGGTAGATGATCTCCAGTTGGTCGAGTTGAAGCGGCGTAAATTAAAACTCAAAGACGCCATTGCTCGTTTGCGGCAGCAGAGTAGCCTTCACTAGATCGGCATCTTGCCGGTGCCGGGATTGTAAAGGCAAAGAAAATCGAACGAGGTGTCTGCCGGCTCGCGGCCACGGGCCGGCAGTTGCATTATAGAGCTTACTTAACAAGCCTATGACCACGCCGACAAACGGCGTCCCGCCTTCCATTCTTTGAGCTTGTTTGGCAAAACGGGCGAGCCCACCGGCAAGAATCGCCAACTCTTGCCAACACGCGCCAATTGAGCACAATCGCCTGCAAAACGATCCTAAACGTCGAGGCGGCGCGTCATCGGCCGCCTGCGCATCGCACCAGGGAGGAGAGCGCACGTGACATCATCCGCAAAGCCTGTCGAGTCCGCCAAGCGGAACAGCGCGCGACCTGCGAGCCGTTACTGGGAAGAGTACGAGCGAGCAAAGACTGACCCG
This sequence comes from Bradyrhizobiaceae bacterium, assembly GCA_016793685.1. Lineage (GTDB taxonomy): Bacteria > Pseudomonadota > Alphaproteobacteria > Rhizobiales > Xanthobacteraceae > Rhodoplanes. Next base: position 2,861 of record JAEULX010000084.1, on the reverse strand, counting down.
CAGGGATTCTGGGGAGACGCCGCCAAGGAAATCGACTGGTACGAACAGCCGGCAAAGGTCTTCGACCCAAGCTTGGGGGTCTATGGCCGGTGGTTCGTCGGGGCGACCTGCAACACCTGCTACAATGCGGTCGACCGCCACGTGATCGGCGGACGCGCGGCCCAGCCCGCGCTCATTTACGATTCCCCGGTCACCGGAACGAAGAAGACCTTCACCTACGGCGAACTTCTCACCGAGGTCAGCACGCTTGCGGCGATCCTGAAGGATTTCGGCGTCGGCAAGGGCGACCGCGTCATCCTCTATATGCCGATGGTTCCGGAGGCGCTGATCGGCATGCTCGCCTGCGCCCGGATCGGGGCGATCCACTCGGTCGTGTTCGGCGGCTTCGCGCCGAAGGAGCTGGCGACCCGTATCGACGACGCCAAGCCCAAGCTCGTGCTGTCGGCGAGCTGCGGCATCGAGCCCGGCCGCGTCGTGGCCTACAAGCCGATGCTCGACGAGGCGATCAAGCTGGCGGCGACCAAGCCGGAAACCTGCATCGTTCTCCAGCGTCCGCAGGTCGCGGCCGAATTGACCGCCGGGCGCGACCATGACTGGGGTGAGCTGCGCGCAGCCGCCCTGAAGGCGAAGAAAACCGCCGACTGCGTGCCGGTCGCCGCGACCGACCCGCTGTACATCCTGTACACCTCGGGCACCACCGGCAAACCCAAGGGCGTCGTCCGCGACAATGGCGGCCACATGGTCGCACTCAAATGGACGATGAAGAACCTTTATGGCGTGGACCCCGGTGAGGTTTACTGGGCCGCATCGGACGTGGGCTGGGTCGTCGGCCACAGCTACATCGTCTATGCGCCGCTATTCCACGGCTGCACCACGATCCTGTACGAAGGCAAGCCGGTGGGCACGCCGGATGCCGGCGCATTCTGGCGGGTCATCAGCGAGCATAACTGCGTGACCATGTTCACGGCGCCGACGGCGTTCCGCGCGATCAAAAAAGAGGATCCGCAGGGCAAGCTGTTCGGCAAATACGATCTGTCGAAGTTCCGCGCGCTCTTCCTCGCTGGCGAGCGCGCCGACCCCGATACGGTCGAGTGGGCCGAGAAGCTCCTCAAGACGCCGGTGATCGATCACTGGTGGCAGACCGAGACCGCCTGGGCGATTGCCGGCAATCCTGTCGGGCTCGGCCAGCTTCCCGTCAAGCTCGGCTCGCCTACGGTCGCGATGCCCGGCTACGACGTGCGCATCGTCGATGAAGGCTGCCACGAGATGCCCGCCAACAAGATGGGCTCGATCGTGATCAAGCTGCCACTGCCGCCCTCCAACCTGCCGACCCTGTGGCAGCAGGACGATCGGTTCCAGGAAAGCTACCTCACCGAGTTCCCCGGCTACTACAAGACCGGCGACGCCGGCTTCCAAGATGACGACGGCTATCTCTTCATCATGGGGCGCACCGACGACATCATCAACGTCGCCGGCCACCGCCTGTCGACCGGCGGCATGGAGGAAGTGCTGGCGAGCCACCAGGACGTCGCCGAATGCGCGGTGATCGGCGTCAAGGACGAACTCAAGGGCGAGGTCCCGTGCGGGTTCATCGTGCTGAAGTCCGGCGTGAGCCGTTCCCCCGCCGAGATCGAGAAGGAAATCGTCGGGATGGTGCGCGAGAAGATCGGCCCGGTCGCCGCCTTCAAGATCGCCATCACGGTCGCGCGTCTGCCGAAGACGCGGTCCGGCAAGATCCTGCGCGGAACGATGAAAAAGATCGCCGACCATGATCCCTGGACCATGCCCGCGACGATCGACGATCCGGCGACGCTCGATGAAATCGGCAACGCGCTGAAAGAACACGGCCTCGGGTAAGCTCGACACCCGGGAAGGCCCCGCCTGCGGGCGGGGCCTGGCCCGCCCGCTCCGCATGATCGAGCGGGCGCTCGCCTCGGAAAAGCCGACAATTCCCAGCATTGGAACATGCGCTCCCTGGAGGGGTTTTCGGGGAAGAGCGGCGATATGCTGGAACGAACGAACCACCCTACCGATAAGACCGACTCTGGCGCCGGTCCGCTGAGCGCCGGGTTGTCGGATCCTGCGCTGCTGGTCGCGCGCATCCTGGTGGGCTACATTTTTCTTCTGGGCGGCTGGGGCAAGCTCACGGGCCTTGCGGGATTTGCCGCCTATCTCGAGGGGCACGGCCTTCCGGCAGGCTATCCGCTCGCGGTTCTCGGCGCCGGGGTGGAGTTCTTGAGCGGGCTTTGCCTCATCCTCGGAATCGCGACCCGCTATGCCGCACTCGCCGCCATCGCATTCACGCTCGTAGCGACCGGAATCGCGCACCGCTTCTGGGAATTCGACGAAGCCGCGCGCCGGGGGCAGACGATCAATTTCAACAAGAACATGGCCATCGTCGGCGGATTGCTCGCCCTCGCCGTCGCCGGTCCGGGACGATTCAGCATCGATCGCCTGACCGGGCGAAAAACCTGATCGGCATAGTCCCGGTTCCCGCCGGTTCATGTCCCGCGCGGCTTGGCGCGCGTCGTCGCCACCGCAGCAAGCGGGTCGTCCGGCCCAGGATGCTTCGGATAGCGGCCCCGCATCTCGGTGCGCACGGCGGCATAGCTTCCGCGCCAGAATGCCGGCAGATCGCGCGTAACCTGGACCGGACGGTGCGCGGGCGACAGCAGTTCGATCACCAGCGGCACGCGACCGCCGGCGACCGCCGGATGTTGGTCGAGCCCGAATAGTTCCTGCACGCGGATGGCGATCTTCGGCCCTTCCTCCGCCTCGTAGTCGATCGGCACGCGCGAGCCCGACGGCGCCTCGAAATGGGTCGGCGCGTCGAGATCGAGCCGCCGCCGCAGGTTCCACGG
>JAEULX010000062.1 GCA_016793685.1 Bradyrhizobiaceae bacterium | reverse complement strand
GCCGCCGCGCTGTTCAGCGAGTTGATCATCGCCTTCATTCTCATGCTCGTCGTCGCCGTGATGCTCAACTCGAAGTTCGACCAGCTGATCGGCATCGTCGCCGGCGGCCTGATCTTTCTCTACGTGCTGTACGAGTCGCCCTATTCGGGGTTTGGAATGAATCCAGCCCGGAGCTTCGCTTCGGCGCTGCCCGCGAACACCTGGACGGCTTTCTGGATCTATCTCATCGCGCCGCCGACCGGTATGCTCACGGCCGTCTTCGTCCATTCGTACGTGCTCGGCGTTTCGGCCGCTTTCACCCAACCAAAGCTCAACCCCAACGAAGTGACGCGCTGCATCCACTCCGGCTTCGAGCCCTCGGCAGCGGTCCAAGGACAAACAGCCGATGTCTGACAACTGGGATGTGATCGTGATCGGCAGCGGCGCCGGCGGCGCTTCCGCGGCCTACAAGCTGGTCAAGGCCGGCAAGCGCGTGCTGATGCTCGAGAAGGGGCACCGTCTGCCGCGCGACGCTTCGACCCTATCGACGGAAATCGTGTTCAAGGAAGGACGATTCTACACCACGGTCGAATGGCAGGACGGGCGCGGCGAGCCCTTCAAACCGACCGGCGAGCACTACAATCTCGGCGGCAAGACCAAATGGTATGGCGCAGCGCTCTTGCGTTTTTCCGCGCACGAGTTCGAGGCCGACCCGGCGTTCCAATGCCTCTCGTGGCCGTTCGGCCTGTCCGAGCTCGAAGCCCAGTACGCCGAAGCCGAGCGCATGCTCCACGTCAACCATTTCAAGAACGAGCCGGAACTCCAGTCGGTGATCGACAAGATCATCAAGCACGATCCGGACTGGCGGGTCGAGCCGCTCCCGCTCGGCCTCAAGCCGGAGATCGTCAACGACCCGGAGGAAGCCAAGCATTTCGACGGCTATGCCTCGGTCGCCGGATACAAGGGCGACGCCGAGGAATGCTTCATCAACCTGATCGAGAACGAGCCCAACTTCCGTCTCCTCCTCGACAAGGAGGTCGAGACGTTCCTGCACGCGGACAACGCCCCGGAGGCGATCGAAGGCGTGGTCTGCACCGACGGCAGCGCTTTCCGCGGCGGCACGATCATCCTCTCCTGCGGCGCCATGACTTCGCCGCGCCTGCTCGAGGATTACTTCGCCGCCACCGGGCTTGCCGGCAAGCTGCCCTGCGCCGCGCTCATCGGCCGCAATTTCCGCATGCACATCAACAGCGCGCTGATCGTCTTCTCGTTCTTCAAGGATCATGACGTGCTGCGCAAGACCGCGATCTTCTACAACGACAGGCATCCGCACTCGACCGTGCAGTGCCTCGGCTGGATCGACGGCGACCTGCTGGCGACGCAATTGCCGGCGGTCACGCCGGAGTTCGTCACCAGCCTGATCGGAAAGCGGGCGCTCGGATTCTTCGTCACGACCGAGGACGGCTCGAGCCTCGACAACCGGGTGATTTCCAACCGCGGCGGCCGTCCGATTCTCGATTACGAGTTCGGCCGCATCAAGCATTCATACGACGAGCACAAGGCCTGCATCCGCGACTTCGAACGTGCGCTCCTGTTCGCCGGTTTCGCCGGAGCAAGCCAGTGGACCGGCCTCGCGGGCACGGCGCACGCGGTCGGCACGCTCGTCACCGGCGACGACCCGGCGACCAGCGTGGTCGATGCTCACGGCAAAGTGCACGGCATGACGGGCCTGTATATTTCCGATGGAAGCGTGCTGCCGCGCACCAGCCGCGTCAATCCGGCGCTGACGATCTATGCCTGGGGTTTGCGCCTCGGCGAAAAGCTCGCGTCGATGAATTGACGCGCCGCCGCCGCGCGGCACGGCATCAATGCACCACCGCGTCCGGACGCGGCATGATGCCGCCGCGATGGCGGATCACTTGGCCGGCGAGATGATGCGCGGCAAACACGGCGTCCCGTGGCTTGCGCCCGCGCAGCCGCTCCGCCAGATAGCCCGCGTTGAATCCGTCGCCGGCCGCGGTCGGATCGACCGGTTCGATCACCTCCGGGACCGGCACGTGCTCGCGCCCGCCCGATGAGGCGATCAGCGCGCCGTTCGGGCCGTTCTTGACCACGATCTCGTCGATGCCGAAGGCCTGTAACCGGTCCACGGTCGCTTCCGGACTGGCGTCGCCCCACAGCGCCGCCTCGTCATCGAAGGCGGGCAGCGCCACATCGACGCGCTTGAGCGTCTCGAGAAAGACCGCGCGGACGCGACCGATGTCGTTGGCCCAATCGCGCGGGCGAAAATTGCCGTCGAAAGCGATCTTTGCGCCCTTCTCGCGCGCGAGTTCGAGGATAGCCAGGAAGCGCCCGATGCCCGTGTTCGAATAGAGTGACAGGGTAATGCCGGAAAAATAGATCATGCGCGCAGCGACCAGGCCTTCGGCGATCTGCGGCCACGCCGGGACTTCAAACAATTCGCGCGCAGGCGCCGCCGCGCGCCAAGAGTGACAGACCCGCGCGCCATTCGCGTCGACGCTGACGAGATTGATGCCCGGCAGTCGTCCGGGCAGCCGCAACATGAGCTCGCGTCCGACCCCTTCCGTCGCCGTCAGAGCGAGGATGCTGTCGGAATGCACGTCATCGCCAAGCGCCGTCGCAAGCGATACGTCGATGCCGGCGCGGGCGAGATAAATCGCCGTGTTGAAGGCGTCGCCGCCGCACGACAGCGCGTAGCGTCCGTCACCGCCGCGCGCGAACTCAATCAGCACTTCGCCGACGGCAACGACGTTCTTGCGCGCCTCACTCATACGCAACTCGCTTTCCGGCACCCCGTGTCTCGGTCGATCATAGAAGACGGCCGAAAGACGCTGAAGCAGCAAATATACGGGACTGGGGGGACTGGGCGTCGCTCATTCACGTAAGCTTGACGGCAAATGACAAGCAAAGGCGCGGATGAGCGGTTGCCGTGCCGTAATTTCCTTGGCATTCAGCACTTTGCCCAGCCGAAAGGTTTTGCGTTCGCGCGCCTGCGCCGGATGGGAGCAGGTCAGATCGCTCGGGAACGCATCGGTTTCGGCATGATATTACCAAGCATGCTTCGGATTCGCGCAGTCTCGATCATCGCCGCGACTGTGGCGCTGGGCTTTGCGACTGCGTCCTCATGGGGTGAAACCGCCACCGTCGGACTGGCTCCCAGTCAGCGCGTCCCCGCACCTACGGACGGTGAGCCGCCGCTTGGCGACGCCTTGTCGGTCGAAGCCGTCAACAATGCCGAGTTCTTCGACTCGCGCGCCAGCCGCACAAGCGCCGTCGTCCTCAAAGCGCAAATCCTGCTCGACCGCGCGGGCTTCTCGCCGGGGGCGATCAGCGCCGGCCGCAGCGACAATTTCCGCAAGGCGCTGGCGGCGTTCCAAATCCGACAAGGGCTCGGCCCGACCGGCAAGCTCGACCAGGCGACCTGGGACGCGCTTGTCGCGACCTCTGCGGAGCCGGTCGTCGCGGAATACGAGATCACGCAGACCGACACGAAAGGGCCGTTCGCGCCGGACATCCCCGACGAGATCGAGGACTGGGCCCGCCTGAAACGGCTGTCCTACCGCGGGCCGCGCGAACTGCTGGCCGAAAAATTTCACATGGACGCACGGCTGCTTGCCGCGCTCAACCCGGAAGCGGCGTTCGACCAGCCGGGCACGCGCATCCTGGTGGCAAAGGTCGGCCGGCCTGCCGCCCGCACCACCGTCACCCGGATCGAGGTCGACAAGCAGCAGCGCCGGCTGCGCGCCTATGACAAGGACGGCAACCTCGTCGCTGCCTTTCCCGCCTCGGTCGGAAGCGCGGAGAAGCCCACGCCCAAAGGCGCGTTCGTCGTGCGCTCCGTCGCGCGCAATCCCGAGTGGCGTTACAATCCGCGATTTGCCTTCAAGGAGATCAAGACGAACCGCGCCTTCCGCGTTGCCGCCGGCCCCAACAATCCGCTCGGGACGGTGTGGATCGGCATCAACAAGCCGAGCTACGGCATCCACGGCACTCCGGATCCGGAGGAGGTCGGGACGTCCGCATCGCACGGCTGCGTCCGCCTGACCAATTGGGACGTCCAGACGCTCGCAAAGATGGTCAAGCGCGGGACGAAGGTCGAATTCATCGAATGATGTCGCAGGACGATTGCGCCGCCGGCGCAAATCTCGCCCAAACGTATTTTGGCGAAGGGAAGTCGGCTCGTCGTAATCATCCGAGCGCCAAAAGGCACCGGGACGATTTCCGATTTGCCTGACAAGGAATTCGCTTTAGAGTCGCGTCGATGGGGATGGGGTCCCCCGAAACCG
>JAEULX010000043.1 GCA_016793685.1 Bradyrhizobiaceae bacterium | reverse complement strand
CCCGTCGGCGGCTGCTTCGCTCACTGCTTCTCCTGGCCCTTCTGCCACTCCTGAAATTCCTGGAACAGCGCTTCCTTGGAGCTTTCGCTCATGCGCGCGGCGTCGCGTGCAGGCTTTGTGGCGGCGCGGCGCGACGCCCGCACCGGCAGCGACGGCTCAGCCGCTCGGACGGGCGCAGCTTTCCGCAGGTACCAGCATTGCTGCCCGGTGGCGCGGTCGAGGCGGTAGTACCAATGCTGGCCCGCCGGCGCGGCGTCGCCGGGCGCGGCGCGGCAATCAGCGGCAAGGGCCGAACCCGTCATGGAAAAGACAAGCGCAATGACGAGCGCATGACCGGTTGCTGCGCAAGCCGCGTGCTTTGACATGGCGCCCCCTTTCCAACAAAGGACTTTTTCCGCGAACATAGTCGCATTGCAGTGGCGCGGTTATTCGACCGCATTGGGTTGCGATTCCGGCAGATTCGGCTGCGGATGCCGCAATCTCCGGGCCGCGCGGCGGGCTTGGCATGGGCGTGGAAACCTCTGTCCCGGTTGCCGAAATGGCTAAGAAGCGCGCCCCCTCGAGGACGTGCTTGGCCGCCCTCGCGCTCATTTCGGCCGCTACGGCCCTGCCTGCACGCGCGCAAGCCCCCGCCGCGCCATCGCCCGATTCCCGGAGCCCGCCGGCGCCGGGCGCCGTGCAGGAACGCACCAGCGCGGCCGGCTGCGACCGGCCGCTGGCGGTCGCCGGGCGCGTCCGAAGCGTGATCGACGGCCGGACGCTCGTGCTCGAGGACGGACGCGAGGTGCGGCTTGCGGCCATCGAAGTCGCTCCGCTGGCCGGGGCGGGCGAGCGACCGCCCGGCGGCGCGGGGCGCGCCGCGCAGCGCGCCTTGTCGGATCTGGCGCTGGGCCGCGCGATCGCACTCTCGCAGGACACCGGGCCGGCCGATCGCTATGGGCGAACGCTCGCCCATGCGGTCGTCTCGCAGGACCAGCCCGAGCGGTCGCTTCAACAGGAGCTTCTGGCGCAAGGCCACGCGCGTCTTGGCGCCCGCGTCGAGCCGGCGGCCTGCCTTGCCGAACTGCGCGCCCGCGAGCGCCACGCCCGTCAAGCCGCGCTCGGCCTGTGGGCCGACCCGTATTACTCCGCGCAGGCTGCCGACAGGCCGGCCGACATTGCCGCGCGCCGGGGCCAGTTCACCGTGGTCGAAGGCGACGTCGTCTCGGTGCGGGAAAGCCGGGGAACGACCTATGTCAATTTCGGCCGGCGCTGGTCGGAGAGCTTTGCCGCCGTCATCTTGAAGCGGAATGCGGGCGCATTACTGGCCGCAGGCATAAATCCGAAGCTGTTGCAGGGCCGCCGCGTGGAGGTGCGCGGGTTCGTCGCAATGCGCGGCGGACCGCGGATGGAAATCATGCGTCCCGAGCAATTAAACGTTGTCCGTTGAGGTCGAGGCGGGCAGAACATGGCGACGATGGCAGCGGATCGACCACGCGCTGAACGCGCCCTTCGTTTCGCCGGGCGGCTTGTCGCTGCGGCGCTCGTCGCGCTGCTTCCCGCCTGTTCGTCGCTGGTCGACATTGGCCAGCCGCTCGGACAACCCGATCCGGTCAAGCTGAGCGAGGCGACGCCCGCGCAGCAGCGCGAGCACCGGCGCATCCTCGCCTCCTACGGCGGCGGCTATGCCGATCCGAAACTTGAAGCGATGATCAACGGCATCGTCGACCGGCTCGTGGCGGCGTCGGGACGGACCGACCAGCGCTATACGGTGACGATCCTCAATTCGCCGACCATCAACGCCTTCGCGCTGCCGACCGGCCAGATTTACATGACCCGCGGCCTTATCGGGCTTGCCAACGACGAAGCCGAGCTTGCGAGCGTGCTTGCCCATGAAATGGCGCATATCATCGCTCATCACGCCGCCCTTCGCGAAAACGAGGCGCGCCGCGTCGCCATCGACGCCAGCGCGGTGCTGGACACGGCAAACGACACCACCGGCGCGATCGCGCTCGCGAAGTCGAAGCTCGCCTTTGCAAACTTTTCGCGCGCGCAGGAATTCGAAGCGGACGCAATCGGCGTCGGCATTGCCGCGCGCGCCGGATATGACCCGCAAGGCGCGGTGCGCTTCCTGACGTCGATGAGCCGCTTCGCCGGTTTGCGCTCCGCCAGCAGCTCCGATCCTCGTTCGATCGATTTCATGTCATCCCACCCGGCGACGCCGGAGCGGATCGAGAACGCGGCAAACACCGCGCACCAATACGCGGGCGGCGAGCGCAACGTGGCCGAATACCGGGAGGCGCTCGACCGGCTGGCCTATGGCGAGGACCCCGTCGAAGGGTTCGTGCGCGGCCGCCGCTTCGTTCACCCCAAGCTCGGCTTCGCCTTCACCGCCCCCGAAGGATTCATCCTGGAAAACACCGCCAAAGCGGTGCTCGGCACCAAGCAGGGCGGCGACGCGGCGCTCCGGCTCGACATCGTGCGGCTGGACCCGCAACCCTCGCTCGTTTCCTACATCAATTCGGGATGGATCGAGAACATCGAGCCGGGTTCGGTCGCGGAGATGACGGTCGCCGGCTTCCCCGCAGCCACCGCAACGGCCAAGGGCGAGGATTGGTGGTTCCGTCTCTACGTCGTGCGTTCCGGCAAGGAGATTTTTCGCTTCATCTTCGCGACCAGGAGCAAGACCCTGGAGATCGACCGGTCCTTCCGTGAATCGATCAACTCGTTCCGCCGGCTGTCGCTCGCCGAAGCGTCTTCGGCCAAGCCCCTGCGCATCAAGATCGTGACCGTCGGGCGCGGCGACAATATCGAGCGGCTGGCGGCCCGCATGGCCGTGAACGATCGCCCGGTCGAGCGCTTTCGCGTGCTTAACGGACTTGGCGCGAACGATGCGGTCACGCCCGGCAGTCGGGTGAAGATCGTCGTCGATTAAGCCCGCCGCCGCGAGCATCGAAGAAAACCAGAACGAATTCCGCTTGTGGAATTCGATCCGGCGCTTATGGCCGGCCGCCCGCACGTCGCGACGATACCATGGCCGGACTTCACTTTGATTTGTCTATCCTTCTCAGCGCCGACATTGCAGTGTCGTGGAGGGATATTATGTCCATTGCTTATCTGCCGGCTTGCCACGCGAGCAGCAGATCCGTCTGACGTCGGGGGGCGGAACGCCAGCACAGGTATCGCTGTTGGAATCCCGGAGAGTGTGCGTGGCCGGGGTTCGCGATCCGGATGGGTGCCATGACGATTACCATAAGACCGTTGCCTGCAGAATCGGCAGGCGCTCCTGGCGTCAAATATCCATCGCCCGCCGCCACCGACATCCTGCGCCAGACTGCGGCGCAGACCTTTCGCGACGTCAGGTCATATACCGAGAAGCTCGCCGCGCCGCTGTCCGCCGAAGATCAAGTCGTCCAGTCCATGCCGGACGCGAGTCCGACCAAGTGGCACCGCGCGCATACGACCTGGTTTTTCGAACAGTTCCTGCTGGCGACGCAGGGACCGGGGTACCGGGTCTTCGATCCGCGCTTCGCCTTTCTGTTCAACTCCTATTATGTCGCGGCTGGACCCCGCCACGAGCGGCCGAAGCGGGGGCTGATCACGCGACCCAGCGTGTCCGAAGTCGGCGTCTATCGCGTCTATGTCGATGCGGCGGTCGAGCATTTACTTGCGACGTGCCCCGCCGATCAGCTTGGCGACGTCTTGCGCATTGTCGAGATCGGCCTCAATCACGAGCAGCAGCATCAGGAGCTGATGCTCACGGACATCCTGCACGCATTCGCACAGAACCCTTGCGCCCCGACCTATGACGAGTCGTGGCGGCCGCCCGGGGACGGTGCGGCAAAGGTCGGTGAATCGCGTTCCCTGGAGGTTCCGATAGCCGGCCGCCGCAACGGGCTGAACGGCTACAAGCCCGCTTACATCGAGCTTCCTGAGGACATTCGCACGATCGGGCACACCGGCGGCGGCTTCAGTTTCGACAATGAAGGCCCCGCCCACCGCGTGCTCGTCGGCCCCGTGCGGATATCCCGCAGCCTCGTGACCAATGGCGAGTGGCTCGCCTTCATGCACGATGGCGGTTATAATAGTCCTGCATTATGGCTATCCGACGGGTGGGCGACGGCAAGAGCCGAACATTGGCACGCGCCGGGATACTGGCGCGAGGTCGATGGGGTGTGGTTCGCGATGACGCTCGGCGGGCTGCGCCCGATCGATCCTGCCGCGCCGGTCTGCCATGTCAGCTATTACGAGGCCGACGCCTTCGCCCGCTGGAGCGGACGCCATCTTCCGAGCGAAGCGGAATGGGAGGCGGCGGCAGCCACGGGAGAACTCGACGACGCCTTCGGCGTTGTATGGCAATGGACGCGAAGCGCTTATGCGCCGTACCCCGGCTTTCGTGCGCCGTCCGGCGCGATC
>JAEULX010000265.1 GCA_016793685.1 Bradyrhizobiaceae bacterium | reverse complement strand
ATAAGGATTTGAAACGTCACGGGCTTATCAAAAGCGGACACGCGTGAGTCGGCCGGAGACGCCACGCACCCTGCGGTCGCTTCCGACAAATGCGGGCGATTGCGCGCACGGGGCGCTTACGGCCATCGAAATGCCAATCTGGGAGGGCGGAAGAAGGTCTGCAACGTTAGCGGCAGGGGCCCGGTGATCAGAAAACGGGCACAAAGCGAGGGCGGAGACCTTCTTGCGCTGGTTCGGCGAGGGCGGCACATTGCGATTCGAATTGTCGGAGATGTCATGACTTGTTTGTTTAGGGGAATTCCGCTGGCGGCTGTCTCCGCAGCGTCGGCGGTTACGCTGGCGCTTCTTCTCGGCGGCTGCGCCGGCTCCTTGCCTTCGCTGTCGGGCGGGAGCCCCGCTCCGGCGCCGACCGGGCCGCTGCCGCCGGCCAGCATTTCGCCTGACGAGATCGTCGGACGCTGGGGGCTCGGCGCCTATCACCGGCCGGAAGACCGCGCCCGGACCATCGCGGCCGCGCGCGGCCAGTGCAAGCAGGCCTATGTGATCAATCGCAGTTCGACCGGCGTGGCGATGCTCGGCTACGACAATCCGCAGGTCCAGGACATGCAGATCAAGGGCAGCTTCGAGGGCAAGACCTATATCGGTCCCGGTCCCGAGCCGCACGGGCAGGCCGATCGCGAGGTCGAGTCGTTCGACGGGCGCGTCCTCGTCCTCAAATGGGTCGACCCGGAGGTGGCGGGCCGTTACGGCACCATGGTGCTCGTGCGCTGCGGGGCCGAGGGAACCACGAAAACCAAGCGCGCGACCTGACCGCGCCGCGTGTCGCGCGCGGTCAGGCGGTCACTCCAATGTGCGGATGGCCGCGATCAATTCGCGCAAGCCCTTGGTCAGCGGCTTGTCGCGGCGCAGGACCAGTCCAAGCCTGCGGTACAGTTTCGGCTTGAGCGAACGCACCGTATAAGGCCGGGCGGCGTCCTTTCTCCGCAGCGCCATGCGCGGCAGCAAACCGCAGCCGAGCCCGGCGGCGATGAGCTCCTTCATCGCTTCGACGCTGCCGAGCTCCATCACCGGCTTGAGCACGATGCCGGCGCGCAGGGCCCATTGGTCGACGACGCGGCGCGTATTCGCGCCGGGCTCGTATACCAGAAGCGGGAGCCTGGCGAGGTCGGCCGGAGCCACCTCCTTGGGCAGCCGATGCCCGTCCGCCGGGGCGACGACGACGAGTTCGTCCTGCAACACCGGCTGAACGTCGAACATGCGGCCCGGCGCCGGCAGGGTCACAAGGCCGATGTCGACCCGGTTCTCGTCGATGGCGCGCAGCACATCCGCCGTATTGCCGGTGCTGATCACGATATCGAGCCCGGGAAGACTGTGCCGCAAGGCGCGCAACGTCGGCGGGAGGAGATAGATGCAGGCGGTCGCGCCGGTGCCGATGCGCACGCGCCCGGTGACGCCGGATGCATGCGGGGCCATGGCCTCGATGATGGCGTCGATCGCCACCCCGATGCGTCGCGCATGGGCAAGAAAATCTTCGCCCGCCGGCGTCGGAATCGCGCGCCGCCCGACCCGTTCGATCAGCCTGACGCCGAAGCGCCGTTCGAGCTGGCGCACCTGCAGGCTCACCGCCGGCTGGCTGAGGCCCAGCCGCTCGGCGGCGGCGGAGAAGCTGCCGAGCTCGACGACCTGCGCAAGCGTCTGCATCTGGTCCAGGTTAAGTCCGCGCATATCAAAGTTTGCCTTATGCAACGCATAACTTCTCCAATATTCACTTATGTTGGCGCGCGCGGCAACGTGACCGCGCCCGCGGCGGGAGTGGAGGGAGCGGAGGATTGCGCCACATGCAGGAGGTTTGCGACCAGAAGCGCGCCCAGGCGGCTTGCGCGGTGCGCGATGCGCGCGAAGCGGACATGCCCGCCGTGCAGGCGATCTACGCCCATCACGTCCGGCACGACACCGCTTCGTTCGAGGAGGAGCCGCCGTCCGTCGCCGAGATGATGCTCCGCCGCGGCCGCGTGCTCGAGCACGGACTGCCCTATCTGGTGGCGGAGCGGGATGGCGCGGTGGTCGGCTACTGCTATGCGATGTCCTATCACGCGCGCTCGGCGTACCGGTTCACCATCGAGGATTCCATCTATATCGATCACCGGCTGACGGGCGCGGGCATCGGGCGCGCTTTGCTGTCGTCGTTGCTCGACCGGTGCGCGGCAGGCCAGTGGCGGCAGATGATTGCGGTGATCGGCGGCAGCGACAATGCCGCTTCAATTGCGCTGCACGCGGCGCTCGGCTTCCGTCACGCGGGAACGCTGCGCAACGTCGGCTTCAAATTCGACCGGTGGATCGATTCGGTCCTGATGCAGCGCGGCCTCGGGGAGTGATCCCCACGCTCTCAATCGATTGTTTTCGCTGATGGCCTTCATGCGCGACGTCTTGCACGGTCCCTGGCGGGCGCTGCCCGTGCTCGGCGTGACGGAAGTGCTCGCCTGGGGCGCGCTCTATTATCCGCCGGTGCTGACGGTGCCGCAGATCGCCGCCGAGCGCGGCTGGTCCGGCTCGTTTGCCATGAGCGGGGTTTCCGCGGCGCTGCTCGCCGGGAGCCTGGTGGCGCCGACGGTCGGGCGCTTGATCGACCGGCGCGGCGGCCATGTGGTGATGACGATGGGCTCGCTCGCAGGGGCCGCGGGACTCGTGGCGCTCACGGTCGCCGCGCATCCCGTAGCCTACATCGCGGCGTGGATGCTGGTCGGGGTGGCGATGGCGGCCTCGCTGTACGAGCCGGCTTTCGCGACGCTCGGCCGGCTCTTCGGTGCGGCGGCGCGCCGGCCGATCACGCTGCTGACCTTCGTCGGCGGCCTGTCCTCGACGGTGAGCTGGCCGGTCACCCAGCTCTTGCTGCAGACCCACGGTTGGCGCGGCTGCTATCTCGTTTATGCGGCGCTGCTGCTGGGCGTGGCCGCGCCGCTGCATGCCTTCGCGCTGCCGCGCAAGCGCGCCGACCCCGGCACGCTGGCAGGCGGCGAGAGGGGCAGTGCGCCGAAGCCTCAGCGCACGCTGCCGCCGAGCGGAAAACCGTTCTATCTCGTCATGGCGGGCTTTGCCGCCTATGCGTTCATTCCCTCCGGCCTTGCCGCGCATCTCATCGCATTCTTCGAGCGCGCGGGGCTTACCGCGGACATGGCGGTGGTCATCGGCATGCTGTTCGGGCCTTGCCAGGTGCTCGCGCGGCTTGCCGAGTTCGCGTTCGGCGCCAAGGCCCATCCGCTCTATCTTGCGCGCTTTGCGCTCGGCCTGATGGCGAGCGATTTCCTGATGCTGGCGATCATCGGGATTTTCGCCCCGAGCGCCGCGTTGTTCTACATCGTGTTCGGCGCGAGCAACGGCCTGATCACCATCGCCCGCGGCACGGTTCCGCTGGCCTTGTTCGGTCCGACCGGTTTCGGGGCGGTGGTCGGCCGGCTGACCGCCCCGTGGCTGGTGATGCAGGCGGCGGCCCCGCTGGTGCTCGCGGTCGTCGCCGAACAGTTCTCCGACGGGCTCGCGCTCGCGCTCACCGGCCTGTGCGCGGTCATCGCGCTCGTCTGCTTTCTCGGAGTGCGCCGGCCGGCTGACTGAGGCCGGGACCAACCTGTACGAACGCATCCAAAACCCGCCCCCGGACCGGAGCCCGGAGGCGGGTTCTGGATGCTTGGGTCGCCTCACCGCTTGACGATGACGGTCTCGAGATAGACCGCAGGCGCGACCATGGTTCCGTCGGTCGCCCGGTTGAAGCGGGCGATGAGGGCTTCGAGGTCGGCCGCAAGCGATGCCTTCCCCGCAGCGTCAAGCGCGTCGAAGGCTTTGAGCACGGGTCCATACTTCGTGCGGAAGACTTCGATCCAATGCTCGGGCGACCGGTAGCGGAAGGTGAATTCGCGCGTCTGCACCGCGATGTCGGCGCTCGCCGGGCCGAACAGCTCGATCAGGTGGGACCTGGTTCCCCACAAGGCCGGCGATTTCAGCCCGGCAGGCGGCGGAACATGCCGGCCGATCGTCTTGAACAGCTCGCCGATGAAGCCATCCGGCGTCCAGCTCGCGAGCCCGATCTTGCCGCCGGAGCGGCAGACGCGCAGCATCTCGCTCGCGGTGCGCGCATGGTCGGGCGTAAACATCGCGCCGAGCGACGAGGCGACGACATCGAACGAGCCGTCCGGGAAAGGCAGGTTCTCCGCATCGGCCACCTCGAACGTGATCGGCAGCCGGTCGGCAAAGGCGCGCTCCTTGGCCCGTTCGAGCAGGGCCGGGACGTAGTCGCTCGCGGTGACGTCGGCGAAGCGGCGCGCGGCGGCGAGCGAGACATTGCCGTTGCCCGCGGCGACGTCGAGAACGCGCTGGTTGGCGCGCAGGTCGAGCGCCTCGCACAATGATTCTCCGATGATCTGCAGGGTCGTGCCGATGACGGCGTAGTCCCCCGAAGACCAGGTCGCCTGCTGGCGCGTCTTGATGGCGGCGAAGTCCGGCGCCGCGACGGGGGCAGGGGCTGGGGTTGGGGCGCTTTGACGGGCCAGGGCGAGGTTGGCTACCATGGGTTTGCTCCGCTTTATCTGTGGCTCGGCGCAGTGGTTCGGGCCGGCGAACCTTGCCGATAGCGGTCCTGCGTGGGATGCGCCGTGGGAGCCGACGTGGGAGCAAGCATGGAATCGACCGAAGGCCAGCGCTTGCCCCAAAGTGAGGGGCGTCTCCGGCTTCGCTTGCTGGGCCCGTTGGCGGTATCGGCAGGCGGCGAACTGCGCCCGTTGCCGCCGTCCCGGAAGGTGCGCGCGCTGCTCGCCTATCTCGCCGTCGCCCCGCGGCCGGTGTCGCGCAGCCAGCTCTGCGCCCTGTTCTGGGACGTGCCGGACGATCCGCGCGGCGAACTGCGCTGGGCGCTGGCCAAGATCCGTTCGTTGCTGCGGAGCGAGGACGCGGCTCCGCTGACCTCGGCGGACGACCACGTCGCGCTTGACCGGTCCGCGCTGACGGTCGATGCGCTCGAGGTGGAGAGCGAGCTGCGCACCGACGTTGCGGCGCTCGCGACCGAACGGCTTGCCGCATTGGCCGGCCTGTTTGCCGGCGAGTTCCTCGCCGGGAGCGATCTCGACCGTTGCCCGGCCTTTCAGGCCTGGCTCGTCGCGCGGCGGCAGGCCTGCCGCTCGCAGCGCGAAGCGATCGTGCGCGAGCTGATGCAGCGCGCAGCGCCCGGCTCTGCGGACGCTCTGCGCATCGCCGAGGCGTGGACGGAATTCGCGCCGTTCGATCCGCAGGCTCATCTCGCGGTGCTCGCGACCTTGATCGCGCAAGGCCGCAGGGCGGAAGCAGAGACACGGTTTGCCGCGGCGGTGCGGTTGCTGCAGAACGAGGGCGCCGACGCCGAACTCCTCACGACGCAATGGCGCGCGCTGGCCGAGCGGCAAGCGACCATGCCGGCTGTGGCGCGGCCGGCTGCGGCCGACGCCGCCGCGGCCAATCCGTCAATGGTGCTGCGCCGCGCTTCGATCGCGATCCTGCCCTTCCAGGAAGCGGAATCGGCGTCTTCGATGGGCGGCTACGCGGCAGGGCTGACCCACGATGTCATCACCCGGCTCGCGAAGTTGCGCAGCCTGCCCGTCATCGCGCGCGGATCGGTGTTTGCGCTTGCCGAACGAGGTCTTGCGCCCGAGGCGATCGCGCGCAAGCTCGGCGTCGCCTATGCCGCCTGCGGCACGGTGCGCACGCTCGGCGCCGAGCGGCTGGTCGCGGTCGATCTGGTCGAGACCGGGACCGGCCGCATTCTCTGGTCCGAGCAGTTCGCCCGCCGGGCCGGCGACGACCTCAAGCTCATCGACGATGTCGGCGACCGCATCGTCGCGGCGCTCGCCAGTGAAGTCGAACTCGCCGAACGCAATCGCGCTGTGCTCAAAGCGCCGAACACGCTCGACGCCTGGGAGGCCTATCATCGCGGGCTCTGGCACATGTACCGCTTCAACGGGCCGGACAATGAGCGGGCGCAGGCTTTCTTCCGTCGATCGATCGACATCGACCCGACTTTTTCCCGCAGCTATGCCGGCCTCTCCTTCACCCATTTTCAGAACGCCTTCCTGCTTCGCCCGCAGGAGCGGCAGCGGGAAAGCGATCTCGCCTTCAAGGCGGCGGGCGAAGGGCTTGCCGCCGACGACCGCGATCCGGCCGCCCATTGGGCGATGGGGCGGGCGCTATGGCTGCGCGGGGAGGTGGCGGGAAGCCTCGGCGAGCTGTCCGCCGCCGTCGAACTGAGCCCGAACTACGCGCTCGGCCACTACACGCTCGCGTTTGTGCACTCACAGTCGGGCGAGCCGCAGACCGCGATCGCCTACGCCGACCAGTCGCGCGCGCTCAGTCCCTACGATCCGCTGCTCTTCGCCATGCTCTGCACCCGCGCGATCGCCCACATGCGCCTCGGCGAGTACCAGGAGGCCGCGGAGTGGGGGCGCAAGGCCGCCGCGCGTCCGAATGCGCACGCGCACATTGCGGCGATCTCGGCGCTGTGCGAGGCGCTTGCCGGACAAACCGACGTGGCGCGCGCCGTGGTCGCCTCGCTCCGGCAGGGGCATCCGGGCTACGGCATCGATCACCTGTTTGCGGCGTTCCGGTTCGATCCGCCGCTGACGAAGACGCTGCGCCGCGTGGCCGGCCGGATCGGGCTGTGAGCCCTGGCGAGGGTCGGTCATGCCGCACAGTCCCCGGCGCGGGCCGGCAGCGGAGCGGACAACGCCGCCGCGGGCCGATCTTGTCATTAAGTCAGCGATTGACCGGGTGTAGCATCGTATCTTATCTCGGCTCGTCTCATTGCTCGCGGGTTCCCGCAGTCCACCGCCTTATCGGGGGCGCTGTCGGTCGCACGGCGGCAAATCTCGACTTGGGAACGCGGCTTTTTGCGGCCGTTCTGCGAACCTGGGAAACGGGCGCGGCGGCGTAGTGCACTGCTCGGGGCTCATTTTCGGAGCTGTTTTGAGCAGAGGGCGCTGCCGTCCGATTTGCGCGGGCCGGGGGGCACGTATACGTCATATCACTTGGAATAACGAGGTTAGCATGGCCAAAATTAAAGTTCTCTGCCGCATAGGCGAATTCGACGAAGCCTATTTGCCCGATCTGAAAACGGTGGTCGATAAGGCTGGCGGCACGTTTCTGCGCGCCAAGACGATCCCGGATTCCGAACATTGGCTCGAATATCACTGCCGATTCCGCAAGAAGGTGAAGGGGCTGAGAAAGTTCGCCCGCGACGTCGTGCAACTCGACTTGACCGAGGTCGCGCGCCGCAAAGACGAGAACGAACAGCGGGCGGCGGAAAAGCAGGAAATACTGCCGGAACTCGAACCGCTGCCGACGACGTGGCCCAATGAAGAGCGGCGCGCCAGCGCCGGGGCGATGCTCGAGGAGTTCCTGCAGAGCAACTCGTCCGTCATGACCGACCTCGGGGCGCCGGACGGCGCCTATGAGCGGGAGGTCGCGTTGGACAAGATGCGCGACCTGCTCTCGAGATTGAAGTGGGAGCTCAGCAAGGACTTCGAGGATACGGAAGGCTGATCGGGCCGAGCCGACCGGTCCGCCGCCAAGAATGCAAACCCTCGAGGACAGCCGGCGCGAAATTCCGGCGCGGCCGGCTTGCGACGTCGCGTGAGCGGCGGAAGGGCTTTGATAGGCGCGCTGCATTTGCGCCCGATAGGGCGCGTTGCGGTGCGCTCCTCACGGCCGCAGACTGTTCGCATTTATTGGCCGATCGGACGCCCGCGCTTCGTCGCGGTGGTTTTCGAGCTTGAAGCGGCGGGCGAGAGCGTCAACGTCATCCACAGGTTCCAGCCCTCCGGCCGGTTGGCCGCGGCGAATTCCTGGTAGCCCCTGAAGTTCA
>JAEULX010000260.1 GCA_016793685.1 Bradyrhizobiaceae bacterium | reverse complement strand
GGGCGAGCATCGCGCCGGTCTGGCCGCCGATCAGATAGCCGACCCCCATGAACAGAGCGGTGAGCCCAGCCAGCAGGATCGCCGTTTTCAGGTAGTTCATCGGTTTCCTCGTTGTGACCGGTTCGTTGCGCCGATCGCGTGTGCATTTCGATATGGGAGACGGGCGAAACCCTCGCAAGCAAGGCTTGCGCGGCCGAGCGCCGCGGTTTTTTTGAGTTGACGCGGACCGTCCGCGGGTTGTCAGTGGGGGCATGAGCGACAAAGACCATGCCGCGGCCGGCGCCCCACCGGCGGACCCCGCCAGCCCGCCCGAGAGCGAAGCCCCCCGCAAGCCGCTGAGCCCGGCCGCCGAGCGCGCGCTCGCCGAAGCCGCCGCCCGCCGTGCCGAGATCGATCGCAAGACCGCCGAGCGTCCGACCGAGATCAACGGACGCGGCGGCCTCGAGCCCGCCCGCTACGGCGATTGGGAAATCAAGGGCATCGCTGCCGATTTCTAGCGCAAGTTTATACGCATTGATCTGTGCTTATCCTAAGTTGCGCCTTGCGCGCGCGGCTGCTTTCGGCAATATAGGAATATGCTCCGGTCGATTCGGAAATATTCCTCGGCGCGGCGGACGCCCTTCGGCGCGAATTCGCCCGTCATCGGTCTCCTGGTCGCTCTCGCCCTGCTGGCGGTGGGCGCGCTCACCTCATGGTCGCGCAGAGCGGATGTGCCGGCCAGGCCTTCCTCCCCGCCGATCGCCGCCGATCTCCCGGCGTCGGTTTCGGCGCGCGTTCTCAAGGTGGTGGACGGCGACACGTTCGACGCACGGATCGAGCTCAGGCCCGGCGTCCGGGTGACGACGCGCGTGCGGCTGCGCGGGATCGACGCGCCCGAGCTTCACGCCGCCTGCGAGCAGGAGCGGATCGGCGCCGAGGCGGCGGAGCGAGCCTTGCGGGCCCTTCTCGTCGAAGGCGGTGTGACGATCCGCGATCTCGGCGAAGACAAATACGGCCGCCTCTTGGGCACCGTCTCGACCCGCGCCACGCCCAACGTGTCCGAGGCGCTGCTCGCCAAGGGCGTCGTCCGCCGTTACGACGGCGGCCACCGGCGCGGCTGGTGCTGATCCGGATGATGCGGCGATAGAGCATTTTCCGGCGAAGTGGGAACCGGTTCGCCGGAGAAAATGCGATCACTCAAGGAGAACCGTAGTGCCGTTCCTCCTCCTCGCCGGGCGGGGAGGAGGAAGTCGGTCGGCACAAACGAACATGGCTGGGCCGAAGCCCAGCCATGCGGAAAATGTTCAAGTGCGCGGCAGATTAGCGGGTGACCACCACGGTGGTGCCGACGCTGACGCGGCCGAAGAGATCGGCGACGTCCGCATTGTACATGCGGATGCAGCCATAAGAGACGAAGCCGCCGACCGAGCCGGGCTTGTTCGTCCCGTGGATCGCATACTGGCCGCCCGAGAGGGTCATCGCCGCGACGCCCATCGGGTTACCCGCAGCACCGCCCCGAATCAGGTTCGGCAGCGAAGGGATGTCGCGCTTGACTTCGGCGGGCGGCGCCCAGTCGGGCTTCCAGTGCTTGCCGCTGATCATGGTCGTGCCGGACCATTGCTTGCCCGACTTGCCGACGCCGACCGTATAGCGCAGCGCGCGGCCGTCGCCGAGCACGTAGTAAAGGCGGCGTTCGCTGGTGCGAATGACCACGGTGCCGGCCGAGTAGCTGGAGTCGTTGAACGAAACCACTTCGCGCGCCTGCGCCGGCGTCGAGACCGAAAGACCGGCCAAAACGCAGGAAGCAAACGCAATTGCAGCGGTACGAGAGGTAAGGTGTGCCATAGTCCCCCCACATAAATGCCTTCAGGTTCCCGCACCGTGCGGGTCCCCCGTCCATTCCCACCAGCTTAACAATCGAGAATCGCTATTGTTCCAGCGATGGCTCACGAAATTGCGGGGATAGCGTAAATCCGGGCCGGCAAACTTCCGCCATGGTTTTGCCCGGATGCGGGCACGCGGCCGGGAGCGCAGTTCGGCTCAAGCCGCGAAGCTCGCGCTGCGATCAGGTCTCGCGGCGCGTCGCCAGCGCTTCGTTCACCGCGACCTTGATTTCGGCAAGCGTGAACGGCTTGCTGATCACGTCGTGGATTCGCCCTTCGAGGCCTGCGGCGCGTTCGCGCTGGTCGGCATAGGCGGTCATCAACAGGATCACGAGGTCGGGGTAGTCGCGCGCGGCGGCGAGCGCGAGCGCGATCCCGTCCATCATCGGCATGCGGATGTCGGTGAGCAGAAGATCGAAGCGGCCCTGGTCGCGGGCGAGCAGGTCGAGCGCTTCCGCGCCGTCGGCCGCTTCCACGACCTCGTGGCCGACCTGCGCGAGCGCGCGCACGACCAGGCTGCGCAGCGGCTCCTCGTCCTCGGCGACCAGAATGCGAGCCAAGGTCAGACCCTCGCCGGCCCTCTTACGCGGCAACCTTCGGCAAGGCTGCAAGGGACTCGCGCAGAGCGGTCTCGTCGTAGTCGCGGTCTTCCAACTTGCCGGCGAAGTAGTCCGTATAGGCCTGCATGTCGAAATGCCCGTGACCGGACAGGTTGAACAGGATGGTGCGTGCGCGACCCTCCGCCTTGGCCGCCAGCGCCTCGTCGATCGCGACGCGCACCGCATGCGTGGATTCCGGCGCGGGCACGATGCCCTCGGCGCGGGCGAAGGCGACGCCGGCCTCGAAGCACGGCGTCTGATGCACGGCGCGCGCCTCGATCAGACCGAGTTCCTTGAGATGGCTCACCAGCGGCGCCATGCCGTGATAGCGCAGGCCGCCGGCGTGAAAGCCGGGCGGCACGAACTGCGAGCCGAGCGTGTGCATCTTGACGAGCGGGGTGAGATGCGCGGTGTCGCCGAAATCATAAGCGTAGGTGCCGCGGGTGAGGGTGGGGCAGGCGGCCGGTTCGACGGCGACGACCCGCACGTCGGTTCCCTCGCGCAGCTTCTTGCCGATGAACGGAAAAGCGAGGCCGGCGAAGTTCGAGCCGCCGCCCGCGCAGGCGATCACCACGTCGGGCCAGAACCCCGCGAGGTCCATTTGCTCGATCGCCTCGATCCCGATCACCGTCTGGTGGAGGAGCACGTGGTTGAGCACGCTGCCGAGCGCGTAATTGGTGTCGGCGTTCTTGGCGGCGACCTCGACGGCCTCGGAAATGGCGATGCCGAGGCTGCCGGGGGAGTTGGGATCGGCGGCGAGGATGGCGCGCCCCGACTCGGTTTCCGTGCTCGGGCTCGGGATGCAGGTCGCGCCATAGGTTTCCATCAGCGCCCGCCGGTAAGGCTTTTGCTGAAAGCTGACCTTGACCATGTAGACCTTGACTTGCAGCCCGAACAGCGCGCCTGCGAAGGCCAGCGAGGAGCCCCACTGGCCGGCGCCGGTCTCGGTCGACAGCTTGGTGATGCCCGCTTCCCGATTGTAGAAGGCCTGCGCCACCGCGGTATTCGGCTTATGGCTGCCGGCCGGGCTCACCCCCTCGTATTTGTAGAAGATGCGCGCGGGCGTATCGAGCGCGCGCTCGAGGCGCACGGCGCGGTGCAGGGGCGCCGGCCGCCACAGCTTGTAGACGTCGCGCACCGGCTGCGGGATTTCGATCTCGCGCTCGGTCGCTACCTCCTGCAGAATCAGCGACATCGGGAAAATCGCGGCGAGATCGGCGGGTCCGATCGGCTGCCCGGTGCCCGGATGCAGCACCGCCGCCGGCGGCTTCGGCAGGTCGGCGACGATATTGTACCAGGCGCG
>JAEULX010000246.1 GCA_016793685.1 Bradyrhizobiaceae bacterium | reverse complement strand
GAAGAAGTAATAGAGCATCTGATTGAAGGCGAGCGTGATCATGATGAAATACGCGCCGCTGGTGCGCAGCGAGACGAGCCCGGTCAGGACCGCGACGATCGCCGCGGCAAGCGCCGCCAGCGGCAGGGCGATGAGAAGGTTAGTCGTGCCGTCGAGCGTGAGCGGCCAGCTCAGCAGCGGTTCGGCATTGAAATCGTGATAGGCAAGGATCGCCACCGTATAGCCGCCGACCCCGACGAAGCCGGCCTGCAGCAGGCTCACGAGATCGCCGAAGCCGAGAATGAAATTAAGCGCCACGGCGGCGATCGAGAAGACGATGACGCGGGTGAATATCTTGATCAGAAACGGGTCGTCGACCATCAGCGCGATGGGCGGCACCACGGCGAGCAGCACGATGAGAACGGCGATGGGGAGAAGCCGCGCCGCCAGTTGGGTGCGCTCCGTCCTGCTCGGGTGAGATATGTCGCGCATCGTCAGTTCTGCACCGGAAACAGGCCCTGCGGCCGCAGCGCCAGGATGGCCGCCATCAGGATGAAGATCACCATGCTGCCGAGCGCCGGCGGCAGCAGCACGCGCCCGAACGTGTCGACGACGCCGATCAGGAGCGCGGCGAGGAAAGCGCCGCGGATCGACCCGATGCCGCCGATGGTGGTGACGACGAAAGCAAGAATGAGAATCGGCTCTCCCATGCCGATCTGCACCGCAAAGACCGGCCCCGCCATGATGCCGGCGAGCCCGGCCAAAGCAGCGCCGATGGCGAACACCAGGGAGAAGACGAACTGCACGTCGACGCCGAGCGCCGAAGCCATCGGGCGGTTGCTCGCGCCCGCGCGCACCCACATCCCGGCGCGGGTGTGCACGACGACGACATAGAGCCCGACGGCGACGATGGCGCCGACGATGAGAATCGCAAGGCGGAACGTCGGGTAGTGCACGCCTTCAAACAGCTCCACCGAGCCGCCCAGAAACGCCGGCAGCGGCATCGGCACCGGCACCGGGCCCCAGATCAGACGGGTGACCTCGTTGAGCACGAGGATCAGGCCGAAGGTGACCAGCACCTGGTCGAGATGCGTGCGCGCGTAGAAGCGGCGCAGCAGGCCGACCTCGAGCACCGCGCCGAGCAGGCCGGTCAGCGGCACGGCGATCAGCACGGCGAGAACAAAGCTGCCCGTCCACGGGATCAGCGCCGCGGCGATGAAGGCGCCGGCCATGTAGAGCGAGCCGTGCGCGAGATTGATCATGTTCATGATGCCGAACACGAGCGTGAGGCCCGCCGCCATCAGGAACAACATGACGCCGAACTGGATGCCGTTCAGCAGTTGCTCGACGATCAGTGCAAAGGACATGCTGCGTTCCGCCCCCCGTCCGGAACGGCGCCGCTCCCTGCGGGCGGCGCCGCGAGCACCTGGTCAGCTTGCCGGCATCTTGCAGTCTTTGGCGTAGGAGTCGGCGTGGTCGCGCACAATCAGGCTGCGCTTCACCATGATCGGGCGCCCTTGCGCGTCCTTTTCGATTTCAGCGAGATAGAAATCCTGGATCGGGTAGTGGTTGGTGTTGAATTTGAAGTTGCCGCGCACCGAATCGAATTTAACGTTTTCGAGCGCCTTGCGGAACGCCGCCTTGTCCTGGAGTTTGCTGCCGGTCGCCTTGAGCGCGGCGTCGATGATGAACGCCCCATCATAGGCCTGCGCCGCGTTCGGGGATGGGATGCGTCCGTATTCGGCTTCGAAATCCTTGGCGAATTTCTTGCTCTGCGCATTGTCGAAGCCTTCGGTCCAGAAGGTCGAGGCAAAGGCGCCGACGGCGGCGTCGCCCATCGCCGGCAGGACGGTCTGATCGAGCGAGAAGGATGGTCCGTACAATGGGATCTCCTTCTTCAAGCCGGCCTGCGCATATTGCTTGACGAAGTTGATGCCCATCCCGCCGGGATAGAAGAAGAACACCGCGTCGGGCCTCTTGTCGCGCAACTGCGCGATCTCGGCAGCATAGTCGAGCTGGCCGAAAGCGGTGTACACCTCGTCGACGATCTCGCCCTTGAAATAGCGCTTGAAGCCGGCGAGGAAATCCTTCCCGGCAGGGTAGTTCGGCGCCATCAGATAGACGCGCTTGATCCCCTTGTCCTGCATGTAGATGCCCATCGCCTCCGGCGCCGTGTCGTTCTGGAACGACGCGGAGAAGAAGAGCGGACTGCATTGCTTGCCGGCGTATTGCGAGGGTCCCGCATTCACGTTGACGATGAAGGTGCCGGAATCGAGCACAGGCTTCGCCAAGGCGAGCAGGACATTGGAGAAATTGATTCCGGTGATGATGTCGACGTGGTCGCGCTCGATCATCTTCTCGGCGACCTGCCGTCCGACGTCCGGCTTCGCCTGATCGTCGCCCTGGATCAGCTCGACCGGCCGTCCGCCGAGCTTGTTGCCGAGGTTCTTCAGCCCGAGCTTGAAGCCGTCCAGCAGCTCCTGGCCGAGGCCGCCGCTTGGGCCGGAGAAGGTCGAGATGAACCCGATTTTGACCGGCTCCTGCGCCGACGCGGAAACCGATAGACCTGCCGCGCACGCCGCGGCGATGAGCAGCCTTTTCATATTTCCTCCCAGCTTGTTGTTCCCGATCGGCGGCGTCGAGGCCGCTCCCGGGCTTTTATGTCAGGCGTTCCAGTCTGCCCGCTGTCCGTGACAGAACCGCTATCGTCTCCTTCCGCGAAGCCCGGCGCATGCTGGACATCGTGCGCGGATCGCGCCCGTCGCCCATGGCAGACTTAGTTTAAATTTGAACTATTTTCAGCGGCGCGGAATCGAACGTCGTTGATCGAAGTCAAACCTTGGGCACGCTCCTGGCCGGCGCGCGCTCACGCCTTGTAGAGTTTTCGCACTGCGCGCAACGCGTTGCTGCCGGTCTGTTCGAGAATATTCTTGTAGGCGCAGAGGATGTAATTGTCCTCGGGCAGCGGCTGATAGGGGCGCCAGGGCGTGGCGAGGACCGCATCGAAGCCGAGCGGCACGGCGAGCGTGAGAAAAGCGCACTCGAGCGACAGCTTCAGGTCGGAGCCGTCGGCCGCCTTTACCGGAAGTTGCCCGCCGATATTGGTCAGCCCGCCCATGATGTGGATGCCGGCAAGCTCCGGATCGGAGCGGATCGCGCGGATGGCGGCGAGGGTGGCGCGGTGCAGTCCGGTCGTGTCGGCCACGACCGCGCTGATGGAGATGTCGATGAAGATGTCGTCCATCGCCAGGCCGTAGTCGTTCTTCAGGCGCAATGCCGCCCGGCGCGCGGTGGTGAAAATCTCCTCGGCGGTCTTGTTCGGCTTGGCGACGCCGTCGTCGACGCGTTCGGAGGCCATGACGATGACCTTGAACGGGCCGAACGGCTTGTAGAGGTCCATCAAATCCCAGCGATGCTCGGTGATCGAGTTGACCAGCGGCAGCGCGCCGTTCGCCCGCGCCAGGTCGTAAGCCTTCAGGCAGACCTCTTGCACCGCCGCAGTGGGAAAATCGAAACAAAGCGGCACGGTGACGACCGCCTGGATCGCGCGCACCACGGCGATCATGAAATCGGAATCGTTCACCGCGCGCGGCCCGATGGTCACGTCGAGATAGTGGGCGCCGGCCTCGACCTGCTTAACGGCGACCGCTTGAATCCCGGGCAGGTCGTTGTTGTCGACCAGCGTCCGCACGCTCTTGAAGCCGGGATTGATCCGGTCGCCCACGACGATGAGATTGAATCCGTTTGACTGCGTCACGATGCCCTCCGCGCCTCGATGCGTTTCCTGAACCCGATGTTGTGCATGAATGTTTTTTGGAAATCGGTGCGGGTGCTGAGCTCGACATAGCGGCAGCGCGCAGCGAGCGCGCGCGCCTGCGCCCGCGCTGTGCGCGAGGTCAGCATCTGGCGCACGCCGAGGCCCGCCGCATTGCCGACCTGGGAAAAGCGATCCGCCGGCAGGGCAGGGAGCAGCCCGACCGCGATCGCGCTCTGCACGTCGATATAGCTTCCGAACGCGCCGGCGATGACCACGCGCTCGACCGCGATTTCTTCCAGGTCCGCGATGCGGAGCAACAGGTCGATGCCGGTGCGGATCGCCGCTTTGGCAAGCTGCACCGCGCGGATGTCGGCTTGGGTGAAATGCACCTCGGGCGCGAGCGCGACGGCGGGCTTGCCGTTGATCTCGCAGATGACCGGATGGCCGGCGAGAAGCCGGCCGCCCTGGTCGATGAGGCCCGCGCCGCGCAGCGCCGCCACCGTGTCGAGCACGCCCGAGCCGCATATGCCCACGGCTTTCGTCTCGCCGATCACCCGGGCTTCGACGCCGTCCGGCGTGATGGCGATGCGCTCGATCGCTCCGCCGGCTGCGCGCATGCCGCAGGCGATGTGGCCACCCTCCAATGCCGGTCCCGAAGGGCAGGAAACCGTGATGATTTCGTCGCCATGGACAAGAGAGAGTTCGGTGTTGGTGCCGATATCCATGACGATCGCCGCCGC
>JAEULX010000238.1 GCA_016793685.1 Bradyrhizobiaceae bacterium | reverse complement strand
GTCAGGAACGGCCGGATCGACAGCATGATCCGCGTCGGCATCATGTCCCATCACCTCATCATGTCCGCGCGCGACGCGGTGGCCGGGAAGCAGCGCGCTTCGCATTACTCCGCCCGGCCGCAAAACGTCCCCGTGCCGGCGGAATAGGACGCGATCGTCCCCTTGCAGACATGCCGGTTTGCTTCGCGCCGCAGCGAAAGCGCTCGTAGCCCGCAAGCACGGGCCCTCGCTGTATGACCTGTGCGATCCCTAGCTGCGCAACCCCGGACAGGGCGACGCGCATTTGCGGACGTTCTACCGCACGGCGCTCGCCAATCCGGCGCTGCGCCCCCTGCTCGCCCGCGCCGGCGGCGATCAGCCGTTCGGAGACGATCTCGACCCCGCCGGCGCCTTCGCGCGGATTCGTCGCGCCGTGCTCGCCTGTGTTTACGAAGACCTAATCGCTTTCGAGCTAAACCCGTTCGATGCGGCGCTCGCTCTGCTCGCGCTCGCCAAGCTCGATGGCGAAGTCTCCCGATTTGCGCCCGCGCTGGACTGCATCGCCCGAAGCTTCGGCGAAGGCGGCCGGCGCGCGCCGTTCAAAGCGTACGAATGGAACAAGATGAAAACGCCGACCCGCATCCTGGTGGGTGGACCCGAGGTAACGTCGGCCTTCGTCCTCTCTGCGCTCGCGCTCGCACGCGCGGCGCTGCGTCGCGCGCCGACGGTATAGGGGCTTGGCTCACGGACGTGAACGATCTGTCGAATATCCTGCGACAAATGACGCCCCGACGGTGGAACAAAGCCCGGACGTGGCGCGCCGCATTAAGAACAAATGCCGCTGAAATGCTCAGATTGGTTGAAAAAGAACTGTGCTTCGTCCGAGGAAGGCGTGGGAGGCCCACGGCATGAAAGTGATCAGGGTCGCCGTTGTTGCGATCGGCGTGTTGGTGATCGCGGCGGCGATCGTCGCCGCCTACGGTATCCCGGCGCGCGGCCTGATCAAATCCTATGCCGGCAACGCTCTCGCCGCGGATGAACTGAAGCTCGACATCGCCGGCGACGCGCGAGTCGTCCTGTTTCCAACCCCCCGCCTCACCATCGGGCAGCTTCAGGTACGGGACGCCGCGAGCGGTGACGATGTCGTCACCATCGAGCGCGTACAGGCCCGCTTCTCGTTGATCGATCTGCTGACCGGCCGCATCAATATCCAAGACCTCGCGTTGACGCGCCCGGTGGTGGACACCGATCCGATGAACCGCCGCGCGCGGCACGCCGCCGAACAACGCGATCGCGGGGCGGCCGCGGTCCGTGGCCCGGTCATCCCGATCATCCTCCCCATCGACTCGACAGTGAAGATCGATGTCGTCAGCGTCGAAAACGGCGCGGTCCTCATTCGCGACCGCGGCGAGACCGTCGCCTTGCCGCTCGACTCGGTGCGCATCGCGTCGATGCCGGCCGCGGGCGGCCGATCGGCGCTCCGGCTCGACGCGCGCCTCGGCGCGGCTACGGTGCGGCTGACGGCCGGGATCGATCGTTCGAGCCCGCCTGCCGAAGGCGAGGCGATCCCGATCGACGTCACGATCGACGCGCCCTCGACGTTGAAGACGCCGGCGACGCTCACCGCCAGCGTGACCAAAGCGGGCCCCTCGCTCAGGATTGACGGCATCAACGGCGCGATCGATCAAGGCCGGGTGCGCGGATCGATATCGGTGAGTTTTGCCGGAGCGAAGCCCTTCATCGACGCCGCGATCCAATCCGAGCGCATCGATCTCACCCCATTGATCGACAGGATCAGCGCTGCGAGCGGCTCTCGGCCCGCGCCGGACCACCGCCGCGCCAGCGGATCGCCCGCTCAAGGTTCAAGCGCGCCGACCCGCGCCGCGATCCAGCCCGGCGCGTCCGGCGGCGCTGCCGGCGCGGATCGCGGCGGGCAACTCTTGAGCGATGCGCCGCTCGACTTTTTCGGGCTGCGGCTGTTCGAGGGCAACCTCAGGCTGTCGGCACGCGAGCTGCTGATCCGGAACCTGCGCATCGCGCCCGCAGCGATCGAAACGACGCTCCTGCAAGACGCCTTGACCGCGAAGCTCTCGCCGTCCGGCATCTATGGCGGACAGGCGACCGGCGAATTCGTTGTCGATGTCGCCCAAAACGAGCCCAGGGTCGGCATGCAGGTCGCCTTTTCGGAGATCGACGCGCTGCCGTTCCTGCGCGACGCGTTCGCCTTCCCCTACATCGCCGGCCGCGCCCGCGGAGCGGTCGAACTCAAGGGCGCGGGCGCAAGCGAGCTGCAGATCGTTTCAAGCCTCAACGGGCGCGCCGAGTTCCTGTTCGAGAACGGCGCCGTGCGCGGCCTCAATCTGCCCAATATGGTGCGCTCGCTCTTGGACATGATCCTCGCCGGCTGGCAGCCGAAAGCGTCGGACGAAACGCGCTTCAGCACGTTTGCCGCGGCCTTCGCGATCGAAAACGGAGTAGCGCGTTCGACCGACGTGAAATTCACCGGTCCGTTCATGGCGATGACGGCGGCCGGCAGCGCCGACCTGCGGGACCAGACCCTCGACTTCCGCGCCGATCCGCGC
Source organism: Bradyrhizobiaceae bacterium (assembly GCA_016793685.1). Lineage (GTDB taxonomy): Bacteria > Pseudomonadota > Alphaproteobacteria > Rhizobiales > Xanthobacteraceae > Rhodoplanes. The sequence continues at coordinate 18 of JAEULX010000238.1, read as the reverse complement.
CTTATTTCGAGCCCGATA
>JAEULX010000235.1 GCA_016793685.1 Bradyrhizobiaceae bacterium | reverse complement strand
AAGCGCTTCACCCGGCCCTTGATCGTGACGAATCCCTGCGCGTCGATGCTGACGATGTCGCCGGTGTCGTGCCAGCCGTCGACCGGGGGCTCGATCACGCCGGGATTCTCCACCCGCAGATACCCGACCATGACGTTGGGCCCGCGAACATAGAGGCGGCCGCCTTCGGTGACGCCGGGGACGGGTTCGAGCCGCGCCTCCATGCCCGGCATAAGCCGGCCCACCGTGCCGAACTTGTTGAACATCGGCGTGTTGAGCGAGATCACCGGCGCCGCCTCGGTCACGCCGTAGCCTTCGAGGATGCGGATGCCGAACTTCTCCATGTAGATGCGCCGCGTCGATTCCTTTACCGGCTCGGCGCCGGAGAGGATGTAGCGCAGCGAACGGAAATCATACTCGTTGGCCGAGCGCGCATAGCCCGCGAGAAACGTATCGGTTCCGAACAGAATGGTCGCGTTGGTGCCGTAGATCATCTCCGGCACGATGCGGTAGTGCAGGGGCGAGGGGTACAGATAGACCCGCACGCCGTGCACGAGCGGCAGGATGAGGCCGACGGTGAGCCCGAACGAGTGGAACACGGGCAGCACGTTGAACACCGTGTCGCGCCGCCCGAAATCAATGCGTGCTTCCGCCTGCGCGGTGTTGGCGAGGATGTTCCGGTGCGACAGCACCACGCCCTTGGGGACGCCTTCTGAGCCCGAGGTGAACAGGATGGCGGCGGGATCGTCCGGCTTGCGTGGAACGAGCGGGAGTTTGAGGTCGCGCATCCCGCGCATTTTGTCGCCGAACGTGATGGTCGCCCGTACGTCTTCGAGATAGACGATGCGGTAGCTCGGCGAGAGCGCGTCGATGAGCTTTTCGAGCCGGCCCTTTTCGACGAAGGCCCGCGAGGTGATGACGGTGTTGATGCCGGCGGCGCGACAGGCGGCGCCGACATTGGTCGGGCCGGCGCTGAAATTGAGCATCGCGGGCACGCGCCCGGCCGACATCAGCGCGAGAATTGTGACCGCGGCGCCGTTGGCGTTCGGCAGCAGGACGCCGATCGCCTGACCTTCGGCGGCGAACGCCAACAGCTTGCGGCCGAGCACGGAGGCGCCGATCAGGAGGCGGCGATAGGGGAGCGGGCCCGCCACCGGGTCCTCGACCGCGATCCAGCCCATGCCGTGCGCTTCGGCGGCGGCGATCATCGCCTGGGGAATCGTGCGGTCGGTCGAGGTGGTGCGAAACACGAGGTCGGACATCACCTCGTAGAGCGCCGCGCCCGCCGCGATGCGCCGCTTCTTGCCCTTGAGTTCGGGGTCGACGTAAAGCTGGACCGGCTCGAGGATGGTCACCCTGACCTTGGGAAAGAACTTGCGCCGCACCTGGGCTTGGTCGAGCCGGGTGAACGGCGTCTGTTCGAGCCCCTTGATCCGCACCGGCACCACCATCGCGCCGGACTTGTCGGCGATGAGCCCGGCCCCGTCATAGACCTTCATCAGGCTGCCGGTGACGGTGAGGCGTCCCTCCGGAAAGATGATCAGCGTTTCGCCCGCCTGCACGGCGCGGATCAGGGTGCGCGTGCCCCACGGCTTGGTGGGGTCGAGCGGCATCGCGCGGGTGAAATGCAGGAAGGGCTTCACCCACCAGCGCTGCGCGATGTTGCTGTCGATGGCGAACACCGGGTCGCGGTCGAGCATCGAGAGCGCGAGCGGCGCGTCGAGGAAGCTGACATGGTTCAGCGCGACGATCGCGTTGGGTCCGGCCTTGGCGATGTTCTCCATGCCCTCGACTTCGAGCCGGTAGAAGGCGCGAAAGACGATCGAGAGGAAGTCGCGGACGGGATTGGTCGGCAGCGTGCGGAAAACGATGACGGCGACGATGAGGTTGGCGACGCCGAGCACGATGAACAGCGCCGCGGGGGTCACCCCGTAAAGCTGCACCACGGCGACCCCGACCCCGCCCACCACCATGAAGGCGGCGTTGAGCACATTGTTGGCGGCGATGACGCGGGCGCGATGCTCGGGGCCGGCCCAGGCCTGGAGCGCGGTGAACGACGGCACGATGAACAGGCCGCCGGCGATCGCCATGCCGGCAAGGTCGAAGCCGACATGGTAGCCGCGGAAGGTGGAGAACACGTCGGCGATGCTGCGCCCGGCTTCCCGGCTCTCGACGCCGAGGAGCCACCATCCGAGATCGACGCAGAAGACGGCCAGGAGCACAGCGCCCAGCACGGTCGGCAGCAGCACCACGCGGCCGCTCGCGAGCCAGGCGGCGAACGCGGAGCCGATGGCGATGCCGATCGAGAAGATCGCAAGGTAGACCGTGATGACCTCTTCGCCCGCGCCGAGCCCGTTCTTGATGAGGGGCGGCATGAGCGACAGCGCCACCGCGCCGGCAAGCCAGAACCAGCTCACGACGAGCGCCGCCCACCACAGCCGCCGCTCGACCCGCAGATAGCGGAGCAGGGCGATCGTGGAACGGGCGATGTTCCTGTCGATGGCGAGATCCGGCGCGCCCTCGCCGGTGCGCGGAATGAAGCGGGCCGCCACCCAGCACATCACCGCGAAGCCGATCATCAGCCCGGCGAAGGAGGCCGGGTCGCCGCCCCCGCGGGCGGCAAGTCCGCCGACGATGGTGCCGAGCAGGATGGCGATGAAGGTCGCGCCTTCGACCAGCGCATTGCCGGCGGGAAGCTCCGACTGCGCGAGGTGGTCGGGGAGGATGCCGTATTTGATCGGGCCGAACAGCGCGGCGATGACCCCGAAGAAGAACAGCGCCACGAACAGCAACGGGACCGAATGCAGCCAGAAGCCGAGCACGGCGAGCAGGGCGACGCCGATTTCGACGAGCTTGAGCCGCTGGGCGATGATCGCCTTGTCGAACCGGTCCGCGGCTTCGCCCCCGAGCGCGGAGAGGATGAAATACGGGAAGATGAAAACGGCGCCGGCGAGCGTGATCAGGGATTCGGAACCGGACTCGGGTCCGGACATCTTGAAAAGAATGAGAAAAATCAGCGAGGTCTTCAGGAAATTGTCGTTGAAGGCGCTGAAGAACTGGCACCAGAACAGCGGCGCGAAGCGCCGCGTCAGCATCAAGTGGGAAAACATGCAGGGCCTCGCTGCGTGCTCGATGGCTGTTCTTCGCCAGGGACGTGCTTCGGAATCGCGGGTCCGGACTTACAGCATCTCGAGGTCAAGGGCGAATTCCATTCCGGTCGAATCCGAATGCGCCCGGGGGGGTATCCGCGGTTAGTCGCATTTTTCGCGGCGAACGTTCGGCCTCGCCGGAGGATGCTCTGACGCAGGGGCGGTCAGGCCGCGCTCGGCGGCGACTTCGCCAGATCGGGTTGGGGAGTTCAACGGGGCAGGGCGGGAACCTGATGAAAGATGATCTTCCGGGTCTTGAAACGGATACGGCGCCGCCCGGGGCGACGCCGCATTATGTTGGGAAAGACAGTTACCCTGTGGTGGAACGCCCGTTTGGCGGGGTTCGACTTGAACGCGCTAGGCGGCAGCAACGGACCGGTCGGGTTCCCGCCGGCGCAGCTTGACTAGCGTGGCAAACTCGGTCCCGCACGCCTCGCAGAACCAAATGTGCTTGATTGTGTGCTCGCTGATATGCTGCGAAGCGTCCGGGGCCACCAGCGAATACAGGCATTGCGGACAAAGCTGATGGCCGAAAAAATTCGCTCCGGGAACGCTCGCTTGCGCGGCGGCACGACCCTCCATGGGAACTTCCTCCCTCTTTCCTCCCAGCGCTTCACTCGAGCCGCTATAAGAAGTCATCCCTCAGGTAGCCAAACCGGCATCCGCTCAAGGACTTAGCAAGGGCACTTAACGTGTTGCCTTACCTTAGCTCGTACGGCTTTTTTGGATAGGCCGCCCCGCCAAGGAAAACCTGGGAGGCACCTGTCAATCTTATACACCTAAAGTCGAACACGAGGCCAGTAGAATATTACCGGAGCGTAATGATTCTTGCCGAAAGCGCTCCCGTGATTATGTCTGAATTATGGCAAATATTTCAGTATCCCGATTATCAACCGGGCAAGGGCAGCCGCCTTAACCGGGCAAGGCCAGCCGCTGGAGCAAGTTCCGTTCTAACTGAATCGGGACGCTCCGGTTTCCCTCAAGTTCCCCCCGGATCAGGTCCGAGGGCATGCTTCGCCGGAAAATGCTTCAGCGACCGGGTGCACGACTGTCTGCGGCCGGCGTGGCGGCGAGCTCGTCGAGTTGCCGCAGGGCTGCGAAATGCCGTTCACGCATTTTCGGGTCGAACAAGGACCAAGCCACCGCCTGCTTGACGACGGGCGCGGCCGCCGCGGCGTCGCTGCGATACCCGGCATAGGCGCGGCGTGCGCCCTGGTAGTCGCCGGCCGCCGCGGCCATCGCGATCCGCCGCAGCGACAGACCGGCGGCGAGAGTCGCTCGGCGCGCGGCGAGACGCTCCGGAAGCCCCCCGACAATGGCGGTGTTCGTGCGGTCGGGAAATTGTTCGCCGAGTTCGCGCCACTCATTCCCGACGGTGTCGACGGCGAGTTCGATGACCGGAAGATCGCGGTTGGCCAGCGCCGTGTCGAGCACGCTTGCGAAATTGTCGATCTCGTCAAGCACGGCGTCGACTGTTTCGCGCGTATAGGGCTGCTCGCCGTGCCCGACCGTCTCGAGGTAGGCGACGAGGTCATGCTTCTGCTCGTCGGTCAAACCGAGTGCAAATGCCTGATCGAAATGGCCGATGACCTGTTCATAGGTGTCATAGCGGCCATCGTGGAAATAGGGCGCATTGTAATTGGCGTTGACGAGGGTCGGGGTCTTGAACAGGCCGCCTGAGCCGACGTCGTGAACGAGGCGATCGACAAAAGCCGCCGACGGCTTGTGGCATTCCGCGCAGCTCAAGGAGGCGTCGCGAGGGAACGGTTTGTAGAACAGGGCCTCGCCCCGCCGCGCCGCCGCCGAGGCTCCCTCCGAGAGGCGGCCGCCGGCCGTCAAATAAGGATTCGCCAGGAAGGAGATGTCCTGCACATAGGTCACGAGCGCGTCGAGGATTTCCGGCGCGGGCTCCGGGCCGGCGAACTCATTGACGACGACATTGCGGATGAAATCCCGCAGCGAGGCGGAGCGGCCGTCATGGCCGTAGGGAGCAAGGTGGCGTGCACCCCGCAGGCTCGGCGGGGTCACCGCATCGAGCACGCCATTGTCCGTTTTCGGGTTGAAGAGGCCGCCGGTGGTGTCGAAGGTTCCCGGCCGCAGCGACAGGCCGGGAACGTAGAGCTTGGGGTTGCCGGCGCCGTTCTGGTGGCAGGTGTCGCAACTCACGCCGGCCTGGCGCGCCAGCCCCCCGAAAATCGCCGGGGAACTGAACGCCATGTCGCCGAGGTTGAACAGGTAGGACCGCTTCCCGCCCGCCGCCTCGAAAACGAAGCGCTCGGTCGGCTGGTCAAACAGATCGTCGTTGAGGTCCGTGCCGGCGGGAAGCGCTCCCTCGCGCGTCGTGATCGGCCGCGATCCCAGGGGATTCGCCCCGAAGACCACCGCCGCCGCGGCGCTGGCGGTCACCAGGATGGCGAACAGGGCAGCGCGCGGGGAGGGCCGTGGGCGCATCGCCTTACTCGGAGAGCGAGGGCTTTTTCAGAGCGAGGTGCGGCGCCGCCTCCTGCAGCAGCACCGCCAATTCCTCGGCGGACTTGTGCAGCTTGGCCTGATCGAGGCTCTTGATGTCCGGCGCCTTCAGGGTCGTTTCGACCTCGCCGATCTTTTCGGCGATGGACTGGGCGAGCTTGGCGTCCTTGGCCTTGAGGGGGGCCTGCAAGACGGATTTGTAGAGCGTATCGATGCCTTGCAGATTATCGCGCATGTCGATCAGCGAGGTTCCCGCGTAGGGCGACTCGCCGCCTTGTGCTTTCTTCTCGCCGAGCTCGTAGGCAAGCTTGGCTGCGCCGTCGAGAAGTCCTTGGGCGCTGAACTGGAAACCCGGGGCGCTGACCGCTTTGTCAAAGGCGGCGACATCGGCGACCAGTTTCTCGGTCGGCGCGGAAAGTTCGGCGAGATTGCCGGCGAACAGCCGGGCTTCGATCGCGTGATATCCATGTTTGGCGTCGGGCCAAGGATCGATCACCTCATCGAGTTCGCCAAAGAACTCCGCGGTGATCGGCTCCACGCGTTCCCAGCCGACGCGCGACTTGATCCATGCCGCCTGCGCCGCCTTGGCGTCGCCCGCCTTTATAGCCGCCTGCAGGTCCTTCACGCCGGCGAGCGTGCCGCCGATCTGCTCGACGACATAGGCCTTATAGGTTTCCGCGCCCTTGGCGACGGTGTCGGCGCCTTGGCCGGATGCCGCAGTCGCCGCGACCGCGATTGCGGCTGCTGAAAACAAGACCGCCGGCCGAGGCAGCACGCGCGGCGCGACACGGCGCGTCGCCGAAAAAAAGCGCGCGAAAGGCATTTCAATCTCCCGAGCCTGATGTGAACAAGTAAATAACGGAAAGTATTTTGCTATCGCTAAGTCAATTGCGTGAATAATAGAATATATCTATTTGAGTATATTTAGAAATCTTCTATGGAGAGGCTACCGCCCGCCCGGGAGTTCGCAAATGACCCCGGGCGGCGGCGCAGGCCGCGGCGAATTCGCTGCGTCCGGATGCGTCGTTGCGGGCCGGGTTCAGTCGGCGCTTGGCGTCGAGCTGCGGGTCACCGCCGCCGCTGCTTACGGAGCGTGCGGCGCACGCGCGGCTGGGTTCCATAGGCGGAGGCGGCGCCGTAGCCGAGGTAGGGATTGACGTTGCACATGCCGCCGACGCCGCTGACCTGAGCGCGGCATTGCTCCAAGGTGGCGAAGTTGCAGCTCATCGGACCGCCCGGCAGGCTGTACTGTGCGCACCAAGGCGCGCGCTGATAGGCGTACCGCGCCAT
>JAEULX010000234.1 GCA_016793685.1 Bradyrhizobiaceae bacterium | reverse complement strand
CTGGGAGTTCGGCGGGTTGTCGAGGTGCTCGACCACGACAAGGCGGGTGACTTCACCCCTGAGGAAGGCGTTGAGGAACTCCGGATAATTCTTGAACGACACGCAGCCGTTCGACTGGCCGCTCGGGCCGAGCATGTAGGTATGGGCGAGAATGCCGGCGCGGCCGTACATCTTGCCTTCGTTGACGGGATTGAGGCGGATCGCGCGAACTCCGTGGAACAGCGCCTCGCGCATCGTAAGCCTGTAAACGTTCGGCGGCGTCGCGCCGCGCATCCGCAGATGCACGTGGCGCGGACTGTCCATGTACTGGCCGAGGCCGGAATGCGCCTCGAGTTTCCGCCCATTGGGGAGGTACACGACGCGCGCCGTGATGTCATAGACGGCGGTCTTGCCGTCATCCACCTGCGGGTTGGCGTCCTTTGCCTGCCCCGGGCGGACGTGCCGCTTGGCAGGGACGGGAAGGGGCACATCGGCGAGCTGATCGGTGGTCCGGGTGGCTTGCGCAATGTCTTCCTGCGGGAGCTGCACGTCGCCGGTCCGCTTCCGCCCAGTCGATCCGAAACGCTCGTCAAAGGACGCGGCGCGTTCTTCCAACGCAGCGAACCGATCTTCGAACGAGGCGCTCTTGACCGCCGCCGACACAGGCGCGTCGGCCGGAATGTCCAGCTCGTCTTCGAAAGTGATGGCGCCGATGTTCGGGTCCAGACTCGCCACCCGCACCCGCGACATGGGCTGGTCGGATCCCACCGGCGGCCGGAACCGGAAGATGTCCGGATGGATCGTTCCGAATACAGATACGTTCGGACCGATATCCACGGGATCTGCCTGCGTCCCTGGCGATTTAAGGATGAACCCTAATACGACCGCGGCGATCCCGAACGGGATGGCGCGTACCCCCGATCGAAGCAAAACGTCCCCCACTCGTCATCTGCATCGTCCTTGGCGCTACGACCACCGACGATGCGCGTCCCCCGACGCAAGTCACACCAAGCATGTGAATGCGGCAAGAATGGTCACAAATGGGTGGATCCGGGGTTAGTACTATATCGGACCCGGGCGCGGACATTTCTCTACAAACGAATATATCGGCCGGTCGAATCCGCACGCCGCGGCGGCCAAACCGTTGCCCGAGCAGCCGGCTTTCAGACTTCGGACGATCTTAGGGTTAACGTCGGAGCGGCGCGGAGCGCCTCGCCCTGATTGAACCTGCCGCCACCGCCGGCGGCCGGCTGATCGACGAGGCGGGGGACCTCGCCCGTGGGCCTGATAATGCGCGTCGTGCGACCCGATCGCGCCCGGTTATCCGCCAGCCGGCGCCGTTATCCGCCGACGCGTTCAATCTCCGTCCGGAGCAATTTGTCCAGCCGAGAAAGGGCTGCGCGACGGATCGCCTGCTCGTTGCCGTCGCTCCAGGGCACTTCGACCAGGGCTTCCACCGACTCCGTCGCCGAGCCCTGCGACGGCAGGCTCGACACGAGCATGCGGACACACACGATGCCTTTCTTCTCGTCCGGCTCAAAAATCCTGTAGGTCCAAGGCGGCATTCTCTCCTCCTGCTTCAGCGCGCACGGCCATGCGCACGGGCGGCGGACCTGTTGCCTGCCATCGCCGATGTGATCACGAGTGCAACAACCCCACCCGGGGATGATCGTGGGCCATTCGCATGATTCTAGTCAATATCATCGCACCGGCGCCCATCGGCCGGCGGGCAGGGCAATCCCGCGGTTTTCGTCCGCACTTGACGCTGGCGGGATGCTCGGTAGTTTCGGCCCGGAACACGAACTCAACTTCCCGGATCCATGAAACTCATCCAGTTCCTTCAAGCGACGAACGTCATTACGCGGCATCGGCAGCGCATCCAGCAGGACCTGACGTTCGCGATGGTCGTGGAGAATATCGCCTACGACAAGACGGTGGAGGTTCAGTGGGCGGGCGAGGACAAAGTCTGGCATACGCTGCGGGCCGAGTTTCTCACCGCCTGCGACGCGAACCGGGAGATCTGGTGCGCGCGCACGAGCGTGGTCGCGTCCGACAATGCGTCATTGCCCGGCGACGTCGAATTCGTCCTGCATTGTCGCATTCGCGGACAGGAGGTCTGGGACAACAACGGGTCGCGCAATTATTTTTCGAGCGCCGACTCCGGCGTGCTGCTGCAAAATGATGTGCCGCTGCTCGATATCGATTTCAATCCGCTGCTCGCTCCCGATCAGCGCTACTATCCGATCACGGTCGCCGTGCGGCACTCGGTTCAGCCCGAGCACGTCTTTGTTCACTGGACGACGGATGACTGGCGCACCACGCGGGTAACGCCCTGCTTTTTCCACACGCTGTTTTGGGACAAGCAGGTTAAGAGCAACGCCCGCAACCCCAATCGAGACTTCATCGGGATCTGGAGCGGTCAGCTCAAGATCGACGACGCCTTTCGCGTACAATACGCGATCGGCTGCAAGACGCCCGGCGGCACGATCTGGGACTGCAATTTCGGCCGCAACTACGTTACCCACCGCCGCCGGCTGAAAATCCTCACGCTGAACTTGCACTGCTACCAAGAGGCGAACCAGGATGCGAAGTTCAGCCAGATCGCCCGGGCCATCGACGACCTCGACGTCGATGTCGTCTGCCTTCAGGAGGTGGGCGAGCCTTGGGGCAACGGCAGCGGAGACTGGAACGCCAACGCCGCCAAGATCATTCGCGACCGGCTGCGCCAATACTATCATCTGCACACCGACTGGTCGCATATCGGCTTCGACCGCTACCGCGAAGGCATCGCCGTCCTGAGCCGGTACGGTTTCCTGACCACCGACGCCGGTTACGTGTCGTCGGCCCAGACCGTCCACGACATCAACTCCCGCAAGGTCGTGATGGTCCAGGTCAACGTACCCTACATTGGTCTGGTGAATGTGTTTTCCGCACACTTGAGCTGGCCGAGCGGCGGGTTCCTGGAGCAGTTCGAGCGGCTGCGCGCCTGGGCCAACCACAAGCACGGCGGCAACATCGCCGCGACTTTCCTGTGCGGCGACTTCAACATCAAGGCCGGGTCGGACGCCTACCAATCCGTCGTGTACACACGCGAATATGAAGATCAATACCTTGCAGCAACGTCACGGAACGTGTTTGACGAAATCTATCGTCAGTACTCGTCGAACATCGAGCACCGCTTGGCCATGGACGGCCGCATCGATTATATTTTCATGCAAAGGAACAGTTCGCTGCAGGCCGTCACCGCGCGAGAGCTGTTCACCGACTACGACCAGTATGGCCGCGTTTCCGATCACACCGGCTACTGCGTCGAGTTCGAGCCGCACTGATGATGATGACCGCCGTCATGCAAAACCCTCGCCCCGGGGCGACATTCCTGCCCGCGCAGGCGCTCGTTTCGGCCCGCCGCCCGCCGGTTGGACGCCGTCGAGGGCGCGCCCGGCTCGGCTGGGTTCTTGGTCTGGTTATTGCATAGATCTGTAACCCGGACGGTCGATAGCCAGGCTGATTTTCTTCGATGTATTGCCCCGTCAACGCGCATCGCAAGCGACAAGGTTTATGCGTTTCTCAGCACGCCTTCCTTTCCATGCTTGCCTCGAACCTTGGATAAAGAGCCGCGAATATGCCATTCGCTGAAAAATACGCATTTCCCATCGACGCACGGATCGGCACGAGCATCCCGCGCACGAACGATTTCAAGGAATTGTTTTACGTTCGCTGGGGGCAAATCTCGTTCAATGTCTTCTGGGGATTCGACCTCAACATCAAGGTCGTGCTGAACGTCTATCGATCGTGCGGCGTCTGCGAGCGCTTCATCGTCGACACCGAGGCCCACGACGTGCAGTGGGACCGGCACAAGCGCACGACTCGGGATTTCTACATCCATCCCTTCCCCGCCAAGCTCGGACACGTGACGCGGGTCACCTTCTCCTACATCGCGCATCACCATAACCGGTCGATTCCCTCGCAGCACGAATACGTGTTTTTCGACCAACAGGAGCTGCACGACGATCACGCGCACCACCGGAACGTCACGATGGAGGGCTCGGGGCAAAATCACTATCGCACGCGCGAGCTCGACGCGGGCGAACTGCAGCGCGACGTCGACTGGTCCAACCACCATTTCGAGTCGATGCACCTGACGCCGAAATTCACCAAGGGCCAGCCCTATCACCCCTATCATCCCAAGCCCTATATTCATCAGCACATCGACGCGACGATCCGCCGGCAGCACGAAAACCCGCATCGCCAGCAATCCATCAAGGTTTGCGTCGACTGCATCGACGACACCGATTTCGCCAATCACCTGCTCCACGCGCATTGGAACGGCGTCAGAGTTCAGTGCATCGTCGACTGGCGCAAAATGACGCTGACCAACAGCGACAACTACGTCCGGCTGAAGCAATCCGGGATGGAGCTTCTCGGCGTGTTCTGCACGCCCAAGGACCCGCTCATCGAAGTCGCGCCGGACATGCACAACAAGTTCATCATCTTCGGCAGCGAGGATGTCATCACCGGGTCGTTCAACATCACCTTCGACCGGTGGTGGGCGAACTGGGAATCCGGCATGACCTTCCGCTCAGGCGGCATCCGCCGGCTGTTCGACAATATCTTCCAGAGCGTGCGCGGCGGCCTGATCCAGCGCTACGGCATCGACCCGTACAGCCATTTCAATCTGCTCTATACGTTCGGGCGGCACGTCGCGCTGAACGGACGGAACTATCGCCCGCATCACGCCATCATTTCCGAAATCCACCGCGCCAAGCATTCGATCAAGCTGGTCCTGTTCCTGATCGGCGAGCTGCGCGGCGAACACCACGACAGCGTGATCGACGCGCTCATCCACGCCCACAAGCGCGGCGTCGACGTCAGGATCATTCTCAACGGCCATCTTGCCCGGCAGGGAAGCCCCGGCAAGGAGCATCCCATGGCCGAGGAGCTCAAGCGCCCGCTGCTGCCGAGCATCACGCGGCTGAAGGAGGCGGGCATCTCGGTCGCGCTGGCTTACGGCATGGACGACTTCAAGGTGCCGTACTCGCCCATTCACTCGAAGTATTGCGTGATCGACGACCATATCGTGCTCGAAGGCAGCTTTAACTGGTATAACGCGTCGGTCTTCTCCCACGACATCGTCATCGTCGCCGCCAACAACCAGGTCGCCGAGCCGTATCTGTTCGAGTTCGATCAGATCATGCGGCGTCTGCGCATTTTCTGGTGAGTGGTTTCCGCGCGAGTTGGACGCCGTCGGCCCGATCGCACGCGCGAAAGCGGACCCGCACATAGCGAAATGGTCGCACGGAATGCGCGGACACGCGGTCAAGCCGCCGCGCAATCTGCTATAGCTTTGCCATGGACGAACCGCGCCTCAACGTTCCCGAATGGACCGTGTCGGAGCTCGCCGGCGCGCTCAAGCGCACGGTCGAGGACGCGTATCCCTACGTGCGCGTGCGCGGCGAGATCTCCGGCTTCCGCGGCCCGCATTCGTCCGGCCATGCCTATTTCGCGCTGAAGGACGAGGGCGCGCGCATCGACGCGGTGATCTGGCGCACCGCCTATGGGCGCATGCGGGTCAAGCCGGAGGAGGGGCTCGAAGTCATCGCCACCGGGCGGCTCACCACCTATCCCGGGCGCTCGACCTATCAGCTCGTGATCGAGGTGCTGGAGCCGTCCGGGCTCGGCGCGCTGATGGCGCTGCTCGAGCAGCGCAAGAAAAAGCTCGCGGCGGAGGGCCTGTTCGACGAGGCGCGCAAGCAGCTTCTGCCGTGCCTGCCCGCGGTGATCGGCGTGGTGACGTCTCCCACCGGGGCGGTGATCCGCGACATCCTGCACCGCCTCGCCGACCGCTTTCCGCGCCGCGTGCTGGTATGGCCGGTGCGCGTGCAGGGCGACGGCGCCGCCGAGGAGATCGCCGCCGCCATTCGCGGCTTCAACGCGCTGCCCGCGGGCGGGATGCTGCCGCGCCCCGACCTGCTGATCGTCGCGCGCGGGGGCGGCTCGATCGAGGATCTGTGGGCCTTCAACGAAGAGATCGTCGTGCGCGCGGCGGCGGAGAGCATGATCGCGCTCATCTCCGCCGTCGGCCACGAAACCGACGTGACGCTGATCGACTTCGCCGCCGACAAGCGCGCGCCGACGCCGACGGCGGCGGCCGAAATGGCCGTGCCGGTGCGCGCCGAGCTGATCGCGCGGGTGGAAAGCCTCCGCGGGCGCGCCTTCGCCTGCTGGCGGCGCGGCCAGGAGCATCGCCGCAGCGAATTGCGCGCTGCCGTCCGCGCGCTGCCGTCCGCCGACGAAGTGCTGGCGCTGCCGCGTCAGCGGCTCGACGGGATCGCGGCGCGCCTGCCGCGCGCGCTCATCGCCAATGCGCGGCTGCACCGCGCCGACTTTTCCCGCTGCGCCGCCCGGCTCGACGTGACGCTGCTCGGGCGCAGGCTGACGCGCGAGGGCGAGCGGATCGCGGCGCTGTCGGAGCGGGCGTTGCGCTCGGTGCGCGTGCTCCTTCATCGCCATGCGGCCAATATCGACCGCGCCGGGCAGTTGCTGGAAGCGCTGTCGTACCAGGCCGTGCTGCGCCGCGGCTTCGCGCTGGTGCGCGGGCCGGACGCCCGGCCCCTCCACAGCGCTGCGGCCGTCACCTCCGGCCTGCGGCTCGACATCGAGTTTGCCGACGGACGCGTGGGGGCGACCGCGGACGGCAGGGTCGTGCCGAAACGCACCAAGCGCGACCGCTCCGGCGGGCCCGATCAGGGCAGCTTGTTCTGATGTCGGTCCTGAGCGAAACGCTGGAGCCATTCGGGGACGCGCTTGAGCGCATCGGCCCGCGCCTCCAGGTTCGTGCCGCGATGCACGCGTCCCGACCCGTCGGCGGATGAAGCGACCCCGCTCAGAACCCTCACCGGCATGTCGGGCTCATCGAAGCCGTGATAGGCGCCGGGATAGACCGTGATCGCGACTTGTGCGCTGCGGCCGCGCGCGCCCGCGACCATCTGCTCGCACGCCTTGGCGGGCGTCCAGTCGTCGTTGGCGCCGATCAGGATCAAGGTCGGCACGCGGGCGCTCCAGCCTAAGGTGGAAAGCTTCTTGCAGCCGGGATAAAGCGCGACCGCCGAGCGAAAATCCGGGTGGCTCCGGTCGGTCGATGGACCGCCGCGGATCGTGTAAAGCGCCGTGGTTGCGCCGTTCGACCATCCGAGCGCGAACACGCGGTCCGCCTTCACGAAAGACTGGTCCTGCAGCCAGCGCCGGGCGGCGTTGGCGTCGGCGACCCGCTCGCGGCTGGCGCGCGCCGCGCGATTGCCGACGCGGCATTGCGGCCCGAGGCCGCGGGAGCCGAAGCTGTCCGGAAACAAGACGACGAACCCGATATTGGCGAGCCGCTCGGCCCAGTCCCGGTAGCGCTCCGCGATGCCGTTCTTGCCGAGCCCGGCGCATCCGTGCAGCGCCACGACCGCAGGGAAGGGGCCTTCCCCATCCGGCCGGTACAACATCGCGTTGAGCGTGCCGTCGGGCCGCGCCAATTGGACATTTTCCGGCGCGCCGGCGGCGGCGGCCGTTCGCGGGATGGCGGCCGCCACAACAGCGGCCAAGAAAACGCCGATTGCGCGTCGCATCGGTTCGATCACGTCTCGATCAAAGCGTTACATCATACCACGCACGCCCCGCCGCCCGAAGCGAGGGAACGCCGGCTCACGATTTGTTTTGAGGGTTTCAAAACTCCGGCCGGGCAGCGGCGAACGCAACAGCAGGGTTTCGCTTCGCCGGCTGACATATTATCTTGGGCTAAAGCGTCCGCTTTTCTGAAGGGTTGTTCACGCTTGCTGCGCGGCGCGATTGCATTTTGGAGGTCGGTCGTGCTGAACCGCTTCGACCCTCGTTCGCCGCAGGCGGGCGAAGCCGAGGTCCGCTATCTTGATTCGGATTTCCGCGTCATCCGCGCCGGCGCCTATGTTCGCTGCGCCGTGACCGGCGTGCCCATCCCGCTCGAAGAGCTGAAATACTGGAGCGTCGACCGGCAGGAGCCGTATGCCTCGCCGGAAGCGGTCCTGCAGCGCTGGTTCCCCGATCGCGTCTCCAAGCACACGGAGTCAGACGGCTAGCCCGGTTCGGGCGCGAAGAAAGCCGCGGAAGCGCTCCTCCTCGTCGATCGCCAGCGCAACCGAGAACGGCGTGGCGCGGGCCGCGAGTTCGGCCGCGGCGGGATCGCCCTGCATCCGCGCCATATCCTTCTCCGTCGTCAGCAGCTGCAAT
Source organism: Bradyrhizobiaceae bacterium (assembly GCA_016793685.1). Lineage (GTDB taxonomy): Bacteria > Pseudomonadota > Alphaproteobacteria > Rhizobiales > Xanthobacteraceae > Rhodoplanes. The sequence continues at coordinate 8,628 of JAEULX010000234.1, read as the reverse complement.
CCATCGCCTTCCGCGCGCGCGATCAGTCGCGCCGCGTCGGCCGCGGAGTAACGATGGTGATCGGGAAATCCGATCTGCCCGGCGACGCCGACGCCCGCGTCCCTGAGCGTCGCGAAGAATTTTTCCGGATCGGCGATGCCGGCAAAAGCGAGCACGCGCCGGCCCGCCCAGCCTGCGGACGCCGCCGGCCTGAGGGCGCCGGTGAAGACGGGCAGGCTGCGCCGCTGCGCTTCGCGCAGCACCCCCTGCGCGCTGGCGCCCGCTTCGCCCACGAGCAGGACCGCATGCGCGCGATCAAGCTGCGCGGCGAGCGGGGCGCGCAACGGACCCGCCGGGTGAACATAGCCGTTGCCGATGCCGCGCCGGCCGTCCAACGCGACGAGCGCCACGTCCTTGGCGAGAGCGGGATTCTGCAGGCCGTCGTCCATGATGATGACATCGGCCAACTCTTTTGCGGCTTCCGCCGCGCCCGCGACCCGGTCGCGCGCGACGATGGTCGGAGCGATGCGCGCGAGCAGCAAGGGTTCGTCGCCGACCTCGGCCGCCGACGCGGTTCGGCTTACGCGGACCGGACCCGCGAGCGCGCCGCCGTAGCCGCGCGACAGAAACACCGGGCGCAGTCCGGCGCGTTGCAGCAAAAGCGCGACCGCGATCGCGGTCGGCGTTTTCCCGCTGCCGCCGACCGTCAGGTTGCCGATGCAGATAACCGGCACGGCCGCGCGCACCCCGCCGCGGCGCATGCGGTCTGCGGCAATCGCGCCATACAATCGCGCGAAAGGCGCGAGCAGCCGCGCGGACAGGCCCGCTTCGCGCCACCAGAACGGCGGCTCACGCATCTTGCGGCCAACTCGTCAGGCGAATCTGCGCGAGATAGGGTTCGATCGCCGCCATCGACCGGTCCACGGCGCCGGCCAGCGCTTCGACCGTGCGCCGGCCGGCCGTCGCGAGCCGCGCGCGCGCCGGCGTGTTGCCGAGCAGGCCGGCAAGGCGCGTCGCCAGCGCATCGGAATCGATGACCGCGTCAGTGCGCGACGCATCGTCGAGCGCCCGGTAAAGATCGGCGAAGTTGGCGACATGCGGACCGTGCACGACCGCGGCGCCGAGCTTGATCGGCTCGATCGGATTCTGTCCGCCATGCGGCACCAGCGATCCGCCCATGAACACCACCGACGCCAGGCGATAGACGAGCCCGAGTTCGCCCAGCGTGTCGAACACATAGATTTCCGTCGTCGCATCGGGAAGCACCCCTTGCGACCGCTGCACGGTCGCAAGGCCGCTGCCCGTAGCGATCGCAGCCACCTCGGCGCCGCGATCGGGATGGCGCGGGGCAATGACCGTGAGCAGCTTGGGAAAGTCGGCCCGCAGCTTGTGGTGCGCCTCGATGACGGCGCTCTCTTCGTCGGGATGGGTCGACGCCGCGGCGAAGACGGGCCGGCCGACCGCCGCCCGCCGCAGGGGCGCAAGCGCCGCCGGATCGGCCGACAGCGGGGGAACATCGAGCTTGAGGTTGCCGGTCGTGCTGATGCGCGGCGCGCCGAGCGCGCCGAAGCGGGCGGCGTCCTCCGGCGAACGCACAAGGCACAGGTCGAATCGCCCGAGCAGCGCTTCGATCGTCGCCGGCACGCGCTGCCAGCGTTCGAACGATCGCTTCGACAGGCGTCCGTTGAGCAGGATCAGCGGAATGCGGCGCTCGGCGGCGCCGAGAATGAGGTTCGGCCACAGATCGGATTCGACAAAGAGCGCGAGGTCGGGCTGCCAGTAGTCGAGAAAGCGCGCGACGAACAGCGGCGAATCGAGCGGCACGAATTGATGAAATGCACCCGGCGGCAATTGCTGGCGGGCGACTTCGGCGGACGTCACCGTGCCGGAGGTGACGAGCACCGCGAATTCGGATGCGCGCAGACGCTCGATGATCGGCAGCGCCGCCACGAGTTCGCCGACGCTCGCCGCATGCAGCCAGACCAATGGCTCCTGCGGCCGCGGCAGGCTCGGCCTGCCCCGGCGCTCGCCCAGACGGTCGGGATGCTCCTTGCCGCGCCTGAGCCGGCGCGCAAGCACGAGACCGCTGAGCGGCGTTGCGGCGGCGGTCAGGTATCGATACGCGAGGAAGGTGAACGGCAACCGTTCGGCCAAGGCCGCTGCCTCCTTGTCATGCGCCCATAACGCCTGGCTTAAAAGGAACGCGCGTTCACCGCGGTGCGATCGGGCGACCGGCGATGATGTCGCTCACGATTCGATGACGCGGAGGACCCGCCGCCAGCAATGCGTCGTGCCGCGGCTGCGGACGGTTATAGGTAATCGTTTCGCCGGTCATCGTCGTGAGCACCCCGCCGGCTTCGTGCACCAAAAGATCGGCCCCCGCAAGGTCCCAATCGTGACTGTTGCCCCCGCCCAAGGCGACGTCGATCCGGCCTTGGGCCACGCGGGCAAACCGCAGCGCGAGCGAATGCACCCGCGGCTCGAAAATGATTCCCGGCTCCTGCGCCGAGAGCCGCTCGAGCATGGTTCGCGGTCCGGCGACGCGCGCGCCGGCAAGCCCCGCACCCTGGTCGACGGCGATGGGCGCCCCGTTGAGCGTCGCGCCCTGGCCGCGAACCGCGACGAACAGCTCGTCGGTGGCGGGAGCATACAGCGCCGCAATGGTCGGCCGCCCGCGCTCGACCAGCGCCGCCGAGATCGTCCAGTCGGGACGCCCGGCGAGGAACGCGCGCGTTCCGTCGATCGGATCGACGATCCAAATCCGCTCGTGCGACAGCCGCGCGGAGTCGTCTTCGGTCTCCTCGGACAGCCAGCCGCAGCCTTGCGCGGCGGCCAGCAGCCGCTCCTTCAACAGGACATCGACGGCGATGTCGGCTTCCGACACGGGCGAGCCTTCGCCCGCGCCTTTGAGCCAGCTCTTCACCGGGCTTTGGAAATACTGCAGCGCCAAGCGGCCCGCATCGCCGACAATCTCGGTCACGCGAGCGGCGATGGCCGTGCGATCGATCCCGTCAGAGGCCAGCAACGGTCAAACCCTCCACCCGCACCGTCGGCGCGTTGATCCCATAGCGGAACTCGAGATCATCGGCCGGCTGCAGGGTGCGGAACATGTCGGCGAGATTGCCGGCGACCGTCACCTCGCTGACCGGGAACGTAAGCTCTCCGCGCTCGATCCAGAACCCGGCGGCGCCGCGGCTGTAGTCGCCGGTCACCAGATTGACGCCCATGCCGATCAGGTCGGTGATGTAGAGGCCCTGCTCGATATCCTTGATGAGCGCCTCCGGGCTCACGGCGCCCGGCTCGAGATGCACATTCGACGGGCCGGGCGACGGCGTCGACGACACGCCGCGCTGCGCGTGTCCCGTCGAGGTCATGCCGAGCTCGCGCGCGGTCGCGCTGTCGAGAAGAAATGTCGTCAGCACGCCCGCATCGATCAGCGCGCGGCGCTGCCCGGCCACGCCTTCGGCGTCGAACGGATGCGAGCGCAGGCCCCGTCGCCGGTGCGGATCGTCGATGATGCGGATGTTCGCGGGAAACAACGTCCCGTGCAACTTGTCCTGCAGAAAGCTGGTCTTGCGCACGATCGCGCTGCCGTTGATCGCGGAGGTCAGATGCGACAGCAGCGAGCCGGCCGCGCGCGCGTGATAGACGACCGGCGCGCGCTGGGTCGGCACTTTGCGCGGATTGAGCCGCCTCACCGCGCGTTCGCCGGCGTTGCGCCCGACAATTTCCGGATGATCGAGATCGGCGGCGTGCACGGAGGAGGAAAAATCGTAATCGCGCTCCATCGCCGTGCCCTCGCCGGCGATCGCCTGCATCGACACGCTGTGGCGCGACCCGAGATAGCGCCCGGTGAAACCCGCGCTCGTCACCAGCACCATCCCGCCGATTCCGACCGAGGCCGATGCGCCCCCCGACTTGGTGACGCCCGGCACCGCAAGCGCCGCGGCCTCGGCGGCCTGCGCCCGCTCCTCCAGCACGCGCGTGCTCGGCATCGCCGGATCGAGCAGATCGAGATCGGGCCATTCGCGCGCAAGCAAATCCGGATCGGCCAGGCCCGCGAACGGATCCTCGGGGGCGACGCGCGCCATCGCGATCGCGCGTTCGGCGAGCGCATCTGCGCCCTCGTGGACGAGATCGTTGGTGGACACCACCGCCTGCCGCCGTCCGATCAGGACGCGCAAGCCGACGTCGTCGTCCTCCGAGAGCGTGGATTCCTCGACGCTTCCCTGACGCACCTCCACCGACTGGGAGACGCCGCGCACGGCGACCGCTTCGGCAGCGTCGGCGCCGGCGCGCCGCGCGGCGGCGACCAGCTGTTCGGCGATGGCGAGAAGGGCGGATTGATCAAACGGCGAGGACATCGGGAAATGCGGGCTCTTTCACACGAGTAAAGGGGCGGGCCATACGCTCACATGGGGGAAAACACGCCGTCATTCAAGCCGATTGGCGCGCGAGCCGGCGCGCGGCCGCTGCGGGCGCGATATAGCGCGGGCATGCAGCCGGCGCATTGCATGCAATTCGCACGGGCTTGGCAAGACCTCGTCAATCATGCGCGACGAAGAAACCCGCATACGACTGATTAACCGAGCATTTTAAGGGGAATCGAAGCGACGGCGGCTAAGCTCCCTAACAAGATCGGACCGCAGAGTCCGACCAGGGAAGCTGAGAAGCGAGGCGTCACATGAGTGCCGGTGGGGTTATGCCCTCCGGGTCGAGCCGGTTGCCCCGGCTCGACCCGTTCACTCTGCCCGTCCAATTCCACGCCCGCGATGTCGCGGCGGACGAGCAGGTTCGGATCGTGGAACTTCATCGCAAGCGCGTGGTGATGCGCCGGTCGATCGCCGGCATGCGCATGGCCATGTCGCTGCCGGTGTCCAACTATCTCGGCGTGGCGCTGCAGATCGTTGCGCCGGACGATACGAGCGACGGCGCGGTCGCCGTCGTGCTCGCACATGCGGACGCGGCGCTCGCCGTGCCGCTGTTCACCGCCGCAACCGGCGTCGATGCGCTCACGCAATGGCGGGCATGGGGCCACGTGCTCGGCCTGCCGCTGCTCGTCGCCGACGCCGACGGTTCGCTGCGCGAACCGATGCGCAGCCCGGACGCGGTGCGCATCGCAAGGCCGCAGGCCCGCCGTCGCCGCGGCAGCCCGCTCAAGCGCCGAAGGCCGCGCATCCTCGCGCGCCGCCGCGCGTCGCGCCTGCCGAAAGCGCCGCGCATTCATCGCGAGGAGCGGGAGATCATCGCGCGCAGCTGAGCGGATGCCGTTCCATCGAGATGCCCGCCGCCGGTAGCCGTCTTACGTCAACGCGCGCACGGCGGCGTCGGCCGACAGTCCTGCGAACAGGACGAGGCCGGCGTCGCGGTTCGACTTGAATATTCTCAGACAGGCCGCGGGGTCGCCGATGTCGAGCCGGCGGATCTGCCAGGCGAGATGCGCCGCGAAGGCGAGAAGCCCCCGCGCGAACACGATGCCGCCGCCCGCCAGCGCGCCCGCCCAGGCGATCAAGGCGACGGCAAGCCCGTAGAAGATGCCGAGCATCGGCTTGGTGCGGTCGCCGAACAACAGCGCCGTCGATTTGACGCCCACCAGCGCGTCGTCGTCGCGATCCTGATGGGCGTAGATCGTGTCATAGCCGATGACCCAGCAGATCGAGCCCGCATAAAGCGCGAACGCCGGCGGATCGAGGCTGCCGAACGTTGCGGCCCATCCCATGAGCGCGCCCCAGGAAAAGGCGAGCCCGAGGAAAATCTGCGGCCAGTAGGTGATCCTTTTCATAAAAGGATAGAGCGCGACGACCGCAAGCGACGCTACGCCGACGGCAATGGCGAACGCGTTGAACTGGATGAGCACGAGAAAGCCGACCAGCGACTGCGCCACTGCGTAGGCGAGCGCCTGCTTCAGGCTGACCTGGCCCGAAGCGATCGGACGCGAGCGGGTGCGTTCGACCAGCGGGTCGATGTCCCGGTCGACAATGTCGTTCCAGGTGCATCCTGCCCCGCGCATCACGAATGCGCCTATGAAGAACAGCGCGAGATGCCAGAGATTGGGGATCGGCGCGCCGGCCTGCATCGCGGCGAGCGCCGTCGACCACCAGCACGGAATCAGGAGAAGCCAGGCGCCGATCGGGCGATCGAAGCGCGAAAGCCGCAGGTAGGGGCGCAGCGGAACCGGCGCCAGGCGATCAACGAAGTTCCCGGTCGAATCGGCGACGCGGCCCGATGCCTCGCTCATTGGCCAAGCGGGGTGCCGGTCAATGTGTTGAAGGTGCCGGTCGCCGCTTTTCGGCTCGTGCTGGCCGTCGGAATCTGCGTGGTGCCGAGGGCGTCGCTCAGCGTCGGCGTCGCCGGCTTGCCCGGGGCCCCGCCGATGCCCGCGTCACAGACCTGCTTCGCGGACTTCGCGATGTTGTCGTGACCCTTGCTGAGTTGTTCGTAGATCTTGGGGGGGATGCCGCACTTCGACGAATTGTCCTTGACGTATTTGGCCCACTTGCCCAGCGCGCCTTCGAACGACTGCATGAGCTTGCACATTTCCTCGCGCGGGGCCTTTCGCGCGCCGCCTTCCCGCGCGGCCTTGGCGCGCTTGTCGGTCTCGGTCTGAAGTTTGGTGAATTCGTCCATGCACGGCCCACCGTCGCCGCCCGGGCCCGGTCCTGCCTGGGGCGGAACCGGGGTCATCGGGCCGGCGCCCATCGGGGCCATGACCGGGGCGGGCGCGGCCGCCGGCCCGTCGGCCCGCGGCGGGCTGCTCGGCCAGGGCGACGTCCCCGAGCTGGTGGCGGGCGGGTCAGTCGGCCATGGCAAAACCTGCGCCTCGCACTGCACCGCTAGCAAAGCCGCGGCGGTGAAGGTGAGCGCCGCAACCGACCCTGACACGATTGTCCGCATACCCCGCTTCCCCTTTCTATCCTTGAGAACAAAGCCTGCAAATCCGGCGATACGGGGGCGAATTCGACCCCTTCCGGCCTGTTCTATGCTGTATTTCGCCCGGCCGCCGTGGACCGCCGCGGCCGCGATTCGGGAGCAAAGCCGCATGGCGAGATACGATTTTCGTACGCCACGCCTTCATGTCGAGGACAGGCTCGCGCCCGGCGCGCGCCTCGTTCCACCGCCTATGCAGCAGCATTATCTTAAAGATGTGTTACGCCTCAAGCCCGGCGACGGCGTCCTGGTGTTCAACGGCGCCGACGGCGAATGGACCGCGGTCGTCGCCGAGGGGGCCAAGCGCGGGGTGGCGCTCCGGCTCGACGCGCAGACCCGCCCGCAGACCGCGCCCTGCGACCTGCACTACCTGTTCGCCCCGCTCAAGCGCAGCCGCCTGGCCTATATGGTTCAAAAGGCGGTCGAAATGGGCGCCAGCCGATTGCAGCCGGTGCTCACCCGCCATACCCAGGCCGAGCGGGTCAACACCGCGCGGATGCGGGCTAATGCCATCGAGGCCGCCGAGCAGTGCGGCATCCTGACCGTGCCGGTGGTGGCGGAGCCGGCTGCCCTCTCCAACGCGCTCTCGGACCTCGCAGATGGACGCATTCTGGTCTTTTGCGACGAGGATGCGCCGGTCGCCGATCCGCTTGCCGCGCTGGCCGCAGCCCTGCCCGAAACAGGCGAAAAGCCGCCGCTTGCCGTGCTGGTGGGGCCGGAAGGCGGGTTTCATGCGGACGAACGCGCGCTGGCGCTCGCCCACACCCCCGTTGTCCGCCTCGCCCTCGGTCCTCGCATTCTGCGGGCCGACACCGCCGCGGTCGCCGCTCTCGCCCTGGTCCAGGCGGTGCTGGGCGATTGGGGCTGAGGCACGCGTGCCATCCGTGCCACAGTCGGCGGATTTCGTGCGGCGAAGGCCGCCCCGTCCTTGACCCTGCCACATGCGGGCGTCACGGTCGCCACAGTGGGAGAGGGGGGTTGCCATGGGCTACCGGCGCGCGCCCGTTCGCGGGTGGGTGAGTGATCGCCTTGTGAAGGCGTTGGCCACAACGGTTGCCGCGGGCGCGGTCCTGCTCGGCTTCCAGGCCGACAGCCGGGCGGCGAACCTGATGGACCTCAATTTCTGGATGTCCGGGCCGAATTACACGGCGGTCGTCCCGCTGTGCGACGAGCCTGCCCCGCTTGCGAAAATTCAGTCGCGCTTCTCCGTCAAGGAACACCGTTTCTGGAACTCGGAGCTGAAGATCGTCGGCTTCGACAGTCTGCGCGAAGTGGATTTCATGCCGTGGGCGTCGGGCACCATTCCCCGCCGCTTCTGCACCGGCAACGTGCTGGTCTCGGACGGCACGATCCACCGGATCGATTACGTGATCGCAGAGGATACCGGCATCATCGGCACGACCTGGGGCGTCGAATGGTGCGTCGTGGGCCTCGACCGCAATTGGGCCTACAACCCCGCCTGCCGCATGGCGCGTCCGTAGGTTGCAGGATTCGGGCCGCGCGCCGCTTGGATTTTCCGCGAGCAGCGCACCACGCGTTTTTTAGTTGTCCAGCAGCGTGTGTGCTGCCGCGGATCACCCCCGCGTGCCGTCAGCGCTTGCACCCGCCTCCGCGAGCGCCGCGCGGATGGCGAGAAAATCGCGCCAGGCCAAACGCTTGGCGAGCGGCTGCCGCAGCAGATAGGCCGGGTGCAGGGTGGCGATCGCCCTGATCTCGCGCGCC
>JAEULX010000175.1 GCA_016793685.1 Bradyrhizobiaceae bacterium | reverse complement strand
CCGAGGAGGAAAGGCCCTTCAGCCTGCTGGGGCTGCTCACCGCCAAGCCCGTTCTTTACGTCGCCAATGTCGATGAAGCCTCGGCGGCGACCGGCAACGAGTTTTCGCGTGGGGTCGAGGTGCGCGCCCATGCCGAAGGGGAGGGCGTGGTCGTCATTTCGGCGCAGATCGAGGCGGAGATCGCCGTGCTTCCGCCCTCCGACCGGGCCGAATACCTCGCCGCGATCGGCCTTGGCGAACCGGGCCTCAACCGCCTGATCCGGGCGGGCTACGAGTTGCTTGACCTCGTCACCTTTTTTACCGCGGGACCCAAGGAGGCGCGCGCCTGGACCCTGAAACGCGGAACCCGGGCGCCGCAGGCGGCCGGGACGATCCATACCGATTTCGAGCGCGGCTTCATCCGCGCCGAGACCATAGCCTATAATGACTATGTGGGACTCGGAGGCGAGGCGGGGGCCCGCGAGGCTGGCCGGCTGCGGCTCGAGGGGAAGGAATATGTCGTCGCCGACGGCGACGTCATGCATTTCCGCTTCGCCACCTGATGGTTCACTAAAGCAGTAGGGAACTGCCGGAAAACAGTCGTCGAAGTTTACGGACGTCGCCGGCAATCGAGCCTTGTACAGCATCGGCCTGCACCCTAATTACGGCAGAGCAGGAGGGCTGCCATGGATGATCCGCTCAAACTCATCGCGGTCGACCGCGAAGACCTCGACGTGGTTTCGACCCATCTCCAGGACGCCGTGGTCCGGATCGGCGACATTCACTGGCGGCCCGCCGAAAAGCGCTTCGTGATGGCGCTGAACCGGTTCGACTGGGAATGCGCCCTGTGCGGCCAGCCCCACTTCCAACGCCGCCGCACGGCGCTCCGGTTCGAGCGCGTCAATGCCTGCAAGTGCCGCAACATGCAGGCGCAGGACAAAGACTTGGTGCTCAATCTGCTGACCATCGAGTTTGTCGAAACCGATGCTCCCGGCGGCAGCATCATGCTGCTGTTCTCCGGCGGGGGAGAGTTGCGGCTGGACGTTGAGTGCCTGGAGGCGGAGCTTGCCGACCTCGGCCCGGTGTGGGATACGACCTGCTGTCCGGCGCACGGCGACGATTTGACGATCGCGTAAAGCCTTCCATCGTTCTCAGCGCGCCGACCGGTCCGGCGGCGGGCCGCAGATCAAGCCCACATCGTCTTGCAGCACGGCTGCGACGTCCTGGGTATGCCGACCTGGGTGTTGCGTTCGTTTTATGCCAGTAGGCCATGCCGATCCGACTGAACACGCGCGAGCCTGGCTTCGACCAGCGATTTAGCGCCTTCTTGGCGACCAAGCGGGAAACCTCGCAGGATATCGAGGCGATGGTCCGCGCGATCATTGCCGACGTCGTCGCACGCGGCGACCGGGCGCTGCTCGACCTCACTTTGAAATTCGACCGCATCGACCTCACGGACCGCGGCCTGCGCATTCCGGCGGCGGAGATCGAAGGCGCGCTCGCGGTGTGCGATCCCGGCCAGCTTGCGGCGCTGCGCCTCGCGCGCGACCGGATCGAAGCCTACCACCGGCGACAACTCCCCAAGGACGAGCGGTTCACTGACTCGATCGGGGTCGAGCTTGGCTATCGCTGGCGTCCGGTCAGCGCCGTCGGCCTCTATGTGCCGGGCGGCACGGCGGCCTATCCGTCCTCGGTTTTGATGAATGCCGTGCCGGCGAAGGTCGCCGGCGTTGCGCGCCTCGCGATGGTCGCGCCGACGCCCGACGGCGCGGTCAATCCGCTGGTGCTGGCGGCGGCGCATCTTGCCGGCGTCGACGAGGTGTATCGGATCGGCGGCGCCCAGGCGGTCGCCGCGCTCGCTTATGGCACCGCGACGGTGGCGCCCGTCGACAAGATCGTCGGCCCCGGCAACGCCTATGTGGCGGCGGCGAAGCGCCTTGTGTTCGGCAAGGTCGGCATCGACATGATCGCGGGGCCGTCCGAGGTGCTGATCGTCGCCGATCGCGAGGCCAATCCCGACTGGGTCGCGGCCGACCTTCTCGCCCAGGCGGAGCACGACGCCGCCGCGCAGGCGATCCTGCTCACCGACGACGACGATCTTGCCGCCGACGTGGAACGCGCGGTCGCGGCGCAGCTCGCGACGCTGCCGCGGAGCGACATCGCCGCAGCTTCCTGGCGCGACTACGGCGCGATCATTCGCGTCGGCAGTCTCGATGAAGCGCCGGCCCTGGTCGATGCGCTGGCGCCCGAGCATCTCGAGATCGTCGCGCGCAACGCCGACCAGCTTGCCGACGCCATACGTCATGCGGGCGCGATCTTCATCGGGCAGCATACGCCGGAAGCGATCGGCGATTATGTCGCCGGGTCGAATCACGTGCTGCCGACGGCGCGCTCCGCCCGCTTCTCGTCGGGCCTCGGCGTTCTCGACTTCATGAAGCGGACGGCGATTTTGAAATGCGGTCCTGACCAGCTCGCGGAGCTGGGGCCGGCGGCGATCGCGCTCGCCGAGGCCGAAGGGCTCGCAGCGCACGCCCGTTCGGTCGCAATTCGGCTGAACCGGCGATGATGGGCGAAGTCCAGCAAAGCAAATCGCCGAAACGACTCGTCGGGGTCACGCTCGACGAGGAATCGCTCGATCCGGGCAGCCGTGACGTCGAACACGAACGCGAGGTCGCGATCTACGACCTGCTCGAGGACAACTCGTTCGCCCCGGTCGGCCACGACGGCGGGCCTTACCGCCTTCACCTCCTGCATTCCGCCAATCGCCTGGTGTTCGACGTACGGCTCGATGACGAATCCCCGCTCGTCGCCCACCACCTGTCGCTGACGCCCTTTCGCCGGCTCGTGAAAGATTATTTCATGATGTGCGAAAGCTACTATCAAGCGATTCGCACGGCGACGCCGACGCAGATCGAGGCGATCGACATGGGGCGGCGCGGATTGCACAACGAGGGCACGGAGCTCCTGATGGAGCGGCTGAAGAACAAGATCGACATCGACTTCGACACGGCGCGCCGGCTGTTCACGTTGATCACCGTGCTGCACTGGAAGGGTTGAGCGGAATGGACGCGCCGACCCGCGCTGGGCCTCCCCACGCGGTGCTTTTTGCCTGCGCGCAAAACGCGGTGCGCTCGCCGATGGCGGCGGCGATGTTCCGGCGGCTGTTCGGCCAGATGAGCTATTCGCGCTCGGCCGGCGCGCGCAAAGGCGAGGCGGATCCGTTCGCGGTCGCGGTCATGGACGAGATCGGCATCGATCTCAGCAAGCATCGGCCGCGCACCTTCGAGGAACTCGAAGATCTGGATGGGCTGAATTTCGATCTCATCATCACGCTCTCGCCCGAGGCGCACCACAAGGCGCTCGAGCTGACGCGCACGCTCGCCGTCGACGTCGAGTACTGGCCGACCGCCGATCCGACCGGGACCGAAGGCTCGCGGGAACAACGGCTCGACAGTTATCGCGAGCTGCGCGATTTCCTGATGGCGCGAATCAAGAAGCGGTTCGGATGGCGTCCGGGCGTCAATGAATAGGCAGATATTCGCCGATGGGCGGGCGGCAGGCCCAGGGTTCGCCGTTGTCGTGGCGCAATGTTTCCGGTAGGGTCCGCGCCCAATCTTCAAGGGGACGCCCCACGGCGGTCAAGAGGCCCGTCGGCAACCCTTCCGGTCCGCCTTGAGCAATGGAAAGCGTATGGCGAAAGAAGAATTGCTGGAATTTCCCGGCGTCGTCACAGAGTTGCTCCCGAACGCCACTTTCCGAGTCAAGCTCGAGAACGGCCACGAAATCATCGCCCACACGGCAGGACGGATGCGCAAGAATCGTATCCGCGTGCTTGCCGGCGACAAGGTGCTTGTCGAAATGACCCCCTACGATCTCACCAAGGGCCGCATCACCTACCGCTTCAAGTAATCGGATCGGCCGGCTGCGGCTTCGGCAATACTGCAAGGACATTCCTGGACGTCAATCGCGCGAGCGACCTCTCATGATCGGCCGGCCAAAATTCGTGCTCGCTTCGGGTTCGCCCCGACGCCTCACGCTCATCAACCAGGCGGGAATCGAGCCGGACGCATTGCGCCCGGCCGACATCGACGAAATGCCGAAACGCGGGGAGCTGCCGCGCGCTTGCGCCAACCGGCTCGCCCGCGCCAAGGCGGAAGTCGTGCTCGCCGCCGCGCGCGCGGACGCCGAGCTTCAGGGCGCCTATATCCTCGCCGCCGATACGGTGGTCGCGGTCGGCCGCCGCATTCTGCCCAAGGCGGAATTGATGGACGAGGCGGCTCAATGCCTGCGCCTGCTCTCCGGGCGCAATCATCGCGTCTATACCGCGCTCTGCCTGGTGACGCCGAACGAGGGATTCCGCCAGCGGCTGGTGGAGACGCGGGTGCGCTTCAAGCGGTTGTCGGCGGAGGACATCGAAGCCTATCTCGCGTCCGGCGAATGGCGCGGCAAGGCCGGTGGCTACGCCGCCCAGGGGCTCGCCGGCACGTTCATCGTGAAGATCGTCGGCTCGTATTCGAGCGTCGTCGGCCTGCCGCTCTACGAAACCATGACCATGCTCGCCGGCGAAGGCTATCCGGTGCATTTCGGCTGGCTCAACCCGGTCTGAGAGGGCTGTATCGCCTTTGCGCCCGCCGACCTCGCGCGTCTGGCGCAGCATGCGCAGCATGCCTAGATAATGGCCATGTCCAAACTGTCGGAACCGATCCGCCGCGGGGCTTGTCCGATCTGCGCCAAGCCGCTTGTGGATAAGTTCCGGCCGTTCTGTTCGCGGCGCTGCGCCGACGTCGACCTCAACCGGTGGCTGTCAGGGGTCTATGCCCTGCCGGCCGTCGAGGCGGAGGGCGAGGTGGAGAGCGCGCCGACACAGGCGGTTCCCCCGCACGGGCCCGAGTGAGCCCGAGTGAGAGGAGGCGGGAACACGCGCGATTGGCCACTTAAACGAATGGGGGAGGGCGCTTCGTTCCGGCCGCTGCTATGGAAGCGGGCCGCCCGCCGGGCTTCCCTCAGCGGCCATTCTGGTTTAAGCATCCCTTCGCCGCGCCGGCCTAGGGCGCGCGCATGCGGATGACAGGCGGCGCGTGTACGACGCCTTTTTTTATGCCCGATTTCGGGAACTGAATGCCTAAACGCACCGACATTTCCTCGATCCTGATCATCGGCGCGGGGCCCATCGTCATCGGGCAGGCCTGCGAATTCGACTATTCCGGAACCCAGGCGGTCAAGGCCCTCAAGGCTGAGGGCTACCGGATCATCCTGGTCAATTCCAATCCGGCGACCATCATGACCGATCCGGAGATGGCGGACGCGACCTATGTCGAGCCGATCACGCCGGAGATCGTCGCCAAGATCATCGAGAAGGAGCGGCCGGACGCCCTGCTCCCCACCATGGGGGGCCAGACCGCGCTCAACACGGCGCTGTCGCTGCGCCGGATGGGCGTGCTCGACCGCTTCGGCGTCAAGATGATCGGGGCGACTGCCGAGGCGATCGACAAGGCTGAGGACCGCGAACTGTTCCGCGAGGCGATGAAGAAGATCGGCCTCGAGACGCCGAAATCCTGTCTTGCCAACGCCTCCGACCTCAAGAAGTCCGACCGTGTTCAGCGCACGGCCGAGATCGAGAAAATCAAGCTCTTGGGCCTGCCGCCGGAAGAGGAACAGCAGGCGCTCGACGCCTTCGATGCGGCCTGGGCGGCGGGCGAGGGCGACCGCAAGCGGCGCTACATCGCCATGGGGCTGGTCGAGGCGCTCGAAGCGCTGGAAGAGATCGGGTTGCCGGCGATCATCCGCCCCTCGTTCACGCTCGCCGGGACCGGCGGCGGGGTGGCCTACAACAAGGCGGAGTTCATCGCCATCATCGAGCGCGGGCTCGACGCGTCTCCCACCACCGAGGTGCTGATCGAGGAAAGCGTGCTCGGGTGGAAAGAGTTCGAGATGGAGGTCGTTCGCGACAAGAACGACAACTGCATCATCGTCTGCTCGATCGAGAATCTTGATCCCATGGGCGTCCATACCGGGGACTCGATCACGATCGCCCCGGCGCTCACGCTGACCGACAAAGAATACCAGATGATGCGCGACGCCTCGATCGCGGTGCTGCGCGAGATCGGCGTCGAGACCGGCGGCTCCAATGTGCAGTTCGCCGTCAATCCGGCGGACGGGCGCCTCGTCATCATCGAGATGAACCCGCGCGTCTCGCGCTCCTCGGCGCTCGCCTCGAAGGCCACCGGCTTTCCCATCGCCAAGGTCGCAGCGCGGCTCGCGGTCGGCTACACGCTCGACGAGATCGCCAACGACATCACCGGGGGGGCGACGCCGGCCTCGTTCGAGCCCACCATCGACTATATCGTCACCAAGGTGCCGCGTTTCGCCTTCGAGAAGTTTCCCGGCGCCGAGCCCGTCCTCACCACGTCGATGAAATCGGTCGGCGAGGCGATGGCGATCGGCCGGACCTTCCAGGAGTCGCTGCAGAAGGCGCTGCGCTCGCTGGAAACCGGGCTGACCGGTCTCGACGAAGTCGCGATCGAGGGCATCGGCGAGGGCGACGACAAGAACGCGATCCGCGCCGCGCTCGGCCGGCCCACGCCGGACCGGATCCTCGCCGTCGCCCAGGCGATGCGCCTCGGCGCGTCCGACGAGGAGATCCATCGCTCCTGCAAGATCGATCCCTGGTTCCTCGAGCAGATCCGCGGCATCGTCGATACGGAAGCCGAGATCAGGACCAAGGGCCTGCCGGAATCGCCGGGGGCGCTGCGCAGCCTCAAATCCATGGGCTTCTCCGACGCGCGCCTTGCGACGCTGACCGGCATGAGTCCGGACGACGTGACGGGCCGCCGGCACCAGCTCGGGGTCCGGCCGGTGTTCAAGCGCATCGACACCTGCGCCGCGGAATTCGCTTCCCCCACCGCCTACATGTACTCGACCTACGAGCCCGCCTTTGCGGGTGCGTTCGCCGACGAGGCGGCGCCCAGCGACCGCACCAAGGTCGTCATTCTCGGCGGCGGCCCGAACCGGATCGGGCAGGGAATCGAGTTCGATTATTGCTGCTGCCACGCCTCCTTCGCGCTGCGCGAGTCCGGATACGAGACCATCATGGTCAACTGCAATCCGGAAACGGTCTCGACCGACTACGACACGTCCGACCGGCTTTATTTCGAGCCGCTGACGGCGGAGGACGTGCTGGAAATCATCGACAACGAGCGGCGCAACGGCGTGCTGCACGGGGTCATCGTGCAGTTCGGCGGGCAGACCCCGCTCAAGCTCGCCGAGCCGTTGGAGCAGGCGAAAGTCCCGATCCTCGGCACCTCGCCCGACAAGATCGACCTCGCCGAGGATCGCGACCGCTTCAAGCGGCTGCTCGACCGGCTGAAGCTGCGCCAGCCGCTGAGCGGGATCGCCAAGACTCCGAAAAAGGCGCGTGCGATCGCCGACAGCATCGGCTACCCGATCCTGATCCGGCCTTCCTACGTGCTGGGCGGCCGGGCGATGGAGATCGTCAATGACGGCGCCCATCTCGATCGCTACCTCGCGCGCCTCGTCGGCGATCTCGGCCGGCCGTCGGAACTGGCGGTCTCCGACAAGCGCCCGCTCCTGATCGATCGCTATCTGTCCGACGCGATCGAGGTGGATGTCGACTGCATCGCCGACGGCAAGCGCACCTATGTCGCCGGCATCATGCAGCACATCGAGGAGGCCGGCGTTCACTCCGGCGACTCGGCCTGCGCGCTGCCGCCGCACTCTCTGCCCGCGGAACTGCTCGCCGAACTGACCCGGCAGACCGAGGCGCTCGCGCTCGCGCTCCAGGTGCGGGGCCTGATGAACGTGCAGTACGCGATCAAGGACGGGGATATCTATGTGCTCGAGGTCAATCCGCGCGCCTCGCGCACGGTGCCCTTCGTCGCCAAGGTGATCGGGCTGCCGGTGGCGAAGATCGCCGCGCGGATCATGGCCGGCGAAAGCCTCGCAAGCTTGGCGCTTGCTCCTCCGCAGTTCAACCATGTCGGGGTCAAGGAGGCGGTGTTCCCGTTCGCGCGCTTCCCCGGCGTCGACACGATACTGGGTCCGGAGATGCGGTCGACCGGCGAGGTGATGGGCATCGACAGCAGCTTCGAGATCGCCTTCGCCAAGAGCCAGATCGGGGGCGGCGCGCGCCTGCCGCGCGCCGGAACCGTGTTCGTGTCGGTGCGGGATGTGGATAAGTCGCGCATTCTCGAGGCCGTCAAACTGCTCGCGCAGCTCGGATTCAAGGTGATCGCGACCTCGGGGACGCAGCGCTTTCTCGAAGCGAACGGCGTGCCCACGCAGAAGGTCAACAAAGTCCTGGAAGGACGGCCGCACATCGTCGACGCCATCAAGAACGGGGGCGTGCAGCTCGTTTTCAATCCGACCGAAGGCGTTCAGGCGCTGGCCGATTCAGGCTCGCTCAGGCGCGCCGCCCTCTTGCATAAAGTTCCGTACTACACCACTCTTTCCGGAGCCGTGGCGGCGGCCCTGGGCATCAAAGCCTATCTCGGGGGCGACCTCGAGGTCCGCGCGCTACAGAGCTATTTCGCCGGCCGCACCTGAAGCAAGGGCGCGCCGAGAACGAGGGCACGGACGAAATCGCCGTGACGGTTGCGCGCCGGGCATCCGCCGGCTCGCGATCTAATATTTTTCTGCCGGAGGAACCGATGGACAAAATACCGATGACGGCCGCCGGCTACGCCGCGCTCGAGCAGGAGCTGAAGCACTGCCAGCAGGTCGAACGGCCGCGAATCATCCAGCAGATCACGGAGGCGCGTTCGCACGGCGACCTTTCGGAGAACGCCGAATATCATGCCGCCAAGGAGGCGCAGTCGCTCAATGAAGGGCGCATCGCCGAGCTCGAGGACAAGCTCGCGCGCGCGGAGATCATCGACGTATCCAAGCTGTCCGGCGAGACCATCAAGTTCGGCGCGACTGTTACCCTGATTGACGAGGACACCGAAAAGAAGACCGTGTGGCAGCTGGTCGGCGAGCCCGAGGCGGACGCCAGGGCGGGCAAGATCTCGATCACCTCGCCGCTCGCCCGCGCGCTTGTCGGCAAGAAGAAGGGCGCCCAGGTCGAGGTCGTCACCCCCGGCGGGGCCAAGGCCTACGAGGTTCTCAAGGTCGAGTGGCGCTAGAGCATTGTCCGGCGAAGCGGGAACCGGTTCGCCGCAGACAATGCGATCACTGAAAGCAAGCATTGTCCGGCGAAGCATGCCCTCGGACGTGGTCCGGGGGTGGGAACCGGTTCGCCGCAGACATGCGATCCCTGAAAGCAAGCATTGTCCGGCGAAGCATGCCCTCGGACGGATCCAGGGGCGGAACCGGTTCGCAGACGATGCGGTGATGGCGACTCCGTACC
>JAEULX010000167.1 GCA_016793685.1 Bradyrhizobiaceae bacterium | reverse complement strand
GGGTCGAAGAAAACTCCGGTGATGATCCACCGTGCGATCTTCGGCTCGCTCGAACGCTTCCTCGGCATTCTGATCGAGCATCACGCCGGGCACTTCCCTCTGTGGCTCGCGGCGGTGCAGGCCGTGATCTGCCCGATCACCTCCGACAGCGACGAATACGCGCGCGAGGTCGCCGAGTTGTGCCGCCGCGCCGGCTTGCGGATCGAAACCGATCTGCGCAACGAGAAGATCAACTACAAGGTGCGCGAGCACTCGCTGGCGAAGGTCCCTGCTCTGCTCGTAGTGGGCAAGAAGGAGGCGGCCGAACGCACGGTGTCGATCCGCCGGCTGGGCAGCGAGAAGCAGACGGTGATGCCGCTCGACGCGGCGCTCGCGGCGCTGTCCGACGAGGCGGTCGCGCCCGACCTGCGGCGCGACCGGAAGCGGGCGGCGTAGCTTTCCGCCCGCGCGCGGAGAGCGGCGCGTTAAAAGCTGCGTTTGCGAGGAGCTCGGCGTGACGCAAGCGAAGTCAGTCACGGATTTTCGCCCCGACATCGAAGGCCTGCGCGCTTTCGCGATGCTGGCCATCCTCGTCTATCATCTCGACGTCAACGCGCTGACCGGCGGCTTTTCCGCGGTCGATATCTTCTTCCCGATCTCCGGCTATCTGATCTCGAAGCAGATCATCGAGGTGAAGCATTTCAGCTTCATCGGCTTCTATCGCCGCCGCCTGCGCCGCATCTTCTTTTCGCTCGTGGTGACGGTGCTCGCCTCGATGGTCGCCGGCTGGATCCTGTTCGCGCCGGCCGATTATGCCGCGCTCGCCAAATCCGCGATCTGCTCGGTGCTCGCCGTCGCCAATGTCTATTTCTACGCCACGAACAGCTATTTCGACGCCGAAAGCTCGCTCAAGCCGCTCTTGCACGTGTGGTCGCTCAGCGTGGAGGAGCAGTTCTATTTCATCTGGCCGGCGCTGCTGATCGCCTGCCTGCGGTTCAGGCTGTCGCTGCGCTGGGCGATCCTTGCGATCTTCATGGCGTCGCTGATCGCGAGCTATGCCGTCACCCGCATCGATCCCGACTTCGCCTTCTACATGATGTTCTTCCGCGCCTTCGAGTTCGCCGTCGGCGCGCTGGTGCTGCTGATGAGCGGGCTGCGCCTGACGGCGCTGCAGCGGCAGATCTGCGGCGCCGCCGGGTTCGGCCTGATCCTCATATCGCTCCTGTGGTTCGACAGCACGACGGTGTGGCCGGGCGCGAACACGTTGGTGCCGTCGCTGGGCGCGGCCGCGATGATCATGGCCGGCCCCGCCACCATCGCGAACCGGCTGCTCGGCAATGCCGCGCTCGTCGCGATCGGCCGCCGCACCTATTCGATCTATCTCGCGCACTGGCCGCTGATCGTGTTCTACCGCTATTCGACCATGGCGCCGCTGAGCCTGCTCGAGATGGCCGGGCTCTACGTCGGCTCGCTCGTGCTCGGCGCGCTCATGTATGCGCTGATCGAGAAGCCGTTCCGCTACGGGCTTCCCCCGGATTCATTCATCCAACGGCTCTGGCCGCAGGCCTCCGCGGCCATGACGAGCCTCATCGTCATCATCCCTGTCGTCACGCTCGCCTTCGCCACCTCCGTGGCGGTCGCCAAGGGCGTGCCAAGCCGGCTCAAGATCGTGCAGCAGCCCGGAGAGCTGAGTTTTGCCGGCGACATCTGCGATTCGCGGCGCACCTGGTGCAGCTTCGGCGACATCGCGTCCGCGCGCATCGTTTATCTGATGGGCGACAGCCACGCCCTGAACCTGCTGTCAGGCCTCGACGCGTTGTTCAAGCGCCATCAGATCAAGGGGATCGCGCTGTTCGATCACGGCTGCCTGTTTCTCTACGGCACCCGCGCCTATTTCAAGGGCGTGCCGGACAAGGCCTGCGAGCAGAACGTCAGCGCCGCATACCGGCAAATCGCGTCCGACCGCTGGCCCGTCATCATCGCCGGCGCTTACGGCTACTTTGCGCAAGGCATCGGCCCCGCCGACGGGTCGGTCTATGAGGGAGTCGGCGCGGATTACATCGCCTGGATTCGCCAGCGGTTTGCCGAGAGCCTGCAAAAAATCCATGCCAACGAACGCGCCGTCATCGTGATCGAGCAGGCCTACGACACGGGCGTCGACCTGCCGCGATGCCTTGCCCGCCCGCATGCGACCCCGGCTGCATGCCCGCCGCGCACGCTCGCCAGTGCGCGCGAAGCCAATGCCGCGGTCGACGCCATGGTTGGAAGCCTGCGCACGGAAGCGCCAAACCTCGTCATCCTCGATCCGAAAACAGCATTCTGCACGGAACAAAGCTGCACGGTGAAGGTGGGCGACGAGCTGCTGTTTCGCGACGGCGTCCACCTGACGCTGGCCGGCTCGCGCTATCTGATCGGCCGCCTGGAGCAGCCGCTGCTTGCCGCGCTGCTCCCTGCGCTCAGCGGCACACGCGCCGCAGCCCATTGAGTGAGGCGATACGCCGGCCGCCTGACGGATGGCCGGCGATGCCTTACACGGCCACCGCGCTCGCCGCCACAATCATCTCGAGCGCCGCTTGTTCCACCGTACTGATCCGCCGCACTTCGTCGTCCGATCCGCGGTTGATGTCGCGCCGAAGCGCGGACATCCTGGTGACGAGGTCCCGTGTATCCGCCGGAGTCCTGGTCTTGACCTTGACCGTTGCAATCGTCGCGTCGCCGATCGAACCGTCTTCTTTCGCACCAACAATTTTCTGCAGCGCCTTGGCCGACTCCGCGGTGCCAGCGGCTACGGCAAAGTCAAAGGCGACCAGATCAACGCCGGCGGGAAGATCATCGCACCGTATGACGTTCCAATACTTCGTTCGATACACTTCGCACGCATCGTCGCGCGGCATCCTCTTGAGATTCTCATCCGTTTCGTATTTCGACACGATGTCGAAGCATCGTTGGAATGCGCTGGCCGCTTTGGTCGGCGCGGCTGCGGCTTTCCTCCCAATCGCGTTTGCGATCGTCGATTGAAACACCTTTGATTGCGCTTCGGCTTGCTGAACGCTTCGTTCAAGCATCTCGTTCGTCTGTCTGACCTGCCGTTCTTGAACCTCGATGCTCGCGACGTCCTTGATCCGCGAGCCCTGCGAAGAGCCAAGCCAGAAGCTGATGACCGTCGCGAACCCGGCGGCCAGCGCGCCGACCGTAATATTGATAATTTGCGCGACGTTTTCCTTGTAGTCCGCTGATGTCGTCATCAGCAGAACCAGAATACCGAAGAAGCCGATCGTCACGATGAAGGACACGATCGGCGCACCCCACGCCATCGGGTTATTCGCCAACGCCAGCGTCGCGAAAGTTCCTCGTGCATTTTTTACGTCTTCGAGCTGCTCCTGAAGCGCCTTGAGATTGGCTTCGGTCCTTTTCGCCTCGGCCTGATTCTGCTCCTTGAGCAACTCGAGCTCGGCCTTCCGGCGCGCAAGCTCATAATCGTTGGCGATTTCCGCCAGTTTGAGCTGCAGCGCGGCATATGCGTCCGGATCAGCCTTGAGCTTGCTCTGGGCCTCTTCGGGATTCTTGGTCTGGGTGATCTCGGTGACGGCCTTGGTGACCGCTCCAGCGACCGTTCCGATCTTGTCGCCAGCAACGGCCTGGATAATTCCCGGCAGAACTCGCGCAGCAATCATGATCAACGGATTCATAGTGCCAACTCCCAGCCCGATGGGCTCAAAAATCGTTGCGGTCGGTTCAGCCGGCTGAGCAGATGGTTCGCCCGGTCTTGCGGGGGATTCAACAACGGTTCTTGCACTGCCATCGAGCTGGGCCCACGTCGCCTCGTCCAGGTCGCCGGTCAAGGGCAGACCATGCTGCCGCTGGAAACGCCTGACGGCTTCTTCGGTAACGGCCCCGTAGATGCCGTCCTGATCCTCTTCCGGGAAACCAAGCAGCCTCTGCGCAAGGCGCACGGTCTCGCTGACATCGCTCGGCTGGACCGGGACCTTTTCCCTCTCCTGCTCCGCCAACGGCGTCTCCGGCGTACGTTCAGCCAGCACGTCCGACTCGGCCAGCACGGTGCTGGTGAAAACGTATTTACGGTCGCTCTGGTAGCGCGGGTCAGACTTTACGATCGCCATGAATTGGCGGTGACCGGGCTTGCTCTGCCCGACCAGGCAGCCCGCGCTCGCCTTGTCGACCTCGGCGAGGTCGTAGCCCCAGTGCTGATTGATTCCGAAATTTCCGGTGTCGCGCTTATCGCCCGTGCGCATTCCGTCTTTGTTGAGATCGCGACAGACGGTGACTTGCCCGCCAGTTTGCACAAGCGACTCGTGGTCGCCGCGATGCATGCCGACCTGCCACGCTCTGTATTGACCGAACTCGATGCGTGCAGCGCCGCCCGGGTTTACCGGATTTTCCGTGTAGTAGCGTCCTGGCTCCGTCGTCGCCGGCCACGAGCCGATGATCTTGGGTTCGCCGCCCTCGAAACGAATGATCAGACGGAGATCATTCCACTTGTTCGCCTCGTCGCCGTTGGGCGTTCCGTCCGCATTCATCCCCTCGACATAGACGATGTTGATCTCGCCGAGGCCACGATCGACAGCGTATCCCTTGCGCTCCATGGCGGCGATGATGCGATGGGCCAAATCCGACAAGACCGGCGATGGCGCCGGA
>JAEULX010000148.1 GCA_016793685.1 Bradyrhizobiaceae bacterium | reverse complement strand
GTAAGTGAGACTTCACCCGCGCGCGATCATCTCCGATCAGGCCCCCAACAACGAATTTGCGATTCTGCAATGACTTGCGAACCGAGCTCCGAAAAAGAGGGAAGCCTGCTCACGCTCTCGGTTCTGGCGCTCGTCGTCGGCGCCGCCGCCGGACTCGTCGGAGCGCTGTTTCGCCTCGCCCTGGTGCAAGCGGATCACCTGCGCAATGTTCTGATCGATTGGGCGCATGGGCACGCCGCCGTAGGCTTCATCGCCCTCGTGGTCATATGCGCCGTAGCGACCGGCATTGCCGCGTGGCTGGTCCGCCGTTTCGCGCCGCAGGCATCGGGCAGCGGAATTCCCCATGTCGAAATGGTCCTGCGCGGGCAGGCGCCGCCGGCGCCATACGGCCTGGCGCCGGTCAAGTTTGCCGGCGGCGTCCTCGCGATCGGGTCGGGCCTCGCGCTCGGCCGCGAAGGCCCGAGCGTTCAAATGGGCGCAAGCATCGCAGTCTTCATCGGGCGCGCGGTCGGCTGCAGCTGGCCCGATTGGCGGGTGCTGCTGGCCGCCGGGGCAGGGGCAGGCCTCGCGACCGCCTTCAACTCACCGATCGCCGGAGCAATCTTCGTGCTCGAGGAATTGGTGCAGCGGTTCGAGCGTCGCATCGCCATCGCGGCGCTCGCCGCATCGGCGACAGCAATTTCCGTCGCGCGTGTGTTTCTGGGTGACGCACCCGATTTCCAGGTCGGGATGATCGCTTATCCGGCCGACGAAGCGCACCCGCTGTTTTACGTCTTCGGCGCCATCGTCGGTTTGCTGGCGGTCGCCTACAACCGTTCGCTGCTCATCACTCTCGCGGCGGCTGAGCGGCTGCCGCGGTTGCCGGTGGAATTGCGCGCAGGTCTCATCGGCGGAGCGGTCGGAGCGCTGGGCTGGCTCGTCCCCAGCCTGGTCGGCGGGGGAGACGACATTACGGCGCGGACGCTCCTTGGCGGGGAATCGTTCGTCTTCGTCATGGTGGCCTTTCTCATCAGGTTTTGGCTGGGCGCGATATCGTATGCGGCCGCCACGCCCGGCGGGCTGTTCGCGCCCTTGCTGGTTCTGGGCGCGCAATCGGGCCTGCTGTTCGGGATGGCCTGCAACGCCCTGTTCCCCGGCCTGGGTATTCAGCCCATCGGATTTGCGGTCGTTGGCATGGCGGCATTTTTTACCGGCGTGGTCCGCGCGCCGCTGACCGGCATCGTGCTGATCACCGAGATGACCGGAAATGTCACAATGCTCCTGCCGATGCTCGGTGCATGTTTCATGGCCATGCTGGTGCCGACGCTGCTGCGCGACGCGCCGATTTACGACGCCTTGCGCGAGCTGACGCTGCAAAGCGAAACGAAGCTGCAGGAAGCAAAAAAGGCGGGTTCGCCGTAACGTGTCCGCCGCGACGGGAGCGCGAGCGGTGTTCCCTTCCGGCAGGATTTCAACCCGCCGTTACATCGTGCCTCTATTCTGATCACTCGCCTGTTGTCACCTTGACAGGTCTGCGAGCAGTTCCGACATCAAGGAAACGAATGCAGGAATTGATATGTCTTCTCTGCTCGGCATCGATGCGCTTGAGCTGGCGCGGGCGCAGTTCGGATTTACCGTCGCGTTCCATATCATCTTCCCGGCGTTCTCGATCGGGCTTGCGAGCTATCTCGCCGTTCTCGAGGGCTTGTGGCTGGCGACCGGACGCGAGGCGTTTCTCAATCTCTTTCGCTACTGGCTGAAGATTTTCGCCATCGCGTTCGCCATGGGCGTGGTCTCCGGAATTGTCATGTCCTACCAGTTCGGTACGAACTGGTCGGTTTTCTCCGACAAGACCGGCCCGGTCCTGGGGCCGCTCATGGCCTACGAGGTCCTGTCGGC
This sequence comes from Bradyrhizobiaceae bacterium, assembly GCA_016793685.1. Taxonomy (GTDB): domain Bacteria; phylum Pseudomonadota; class Alphaproteobacteria; order Rhizobiales; family Xanthobacteraceae; genus Rhodoplanes. The sequence continues at coordinate 4,651 of JAEULX010000148.1, read as the reverse complement.
GTTTTTCCTCGAAGCCGGTTTTCTCGGCGTCATGCTGTTCGGCATGAACAAGGTGGGAAAAACGCTGCATTTCGTGGCGACGCTGGCGGTCGCGTTCGGAACATTGTTCTCGGCGTTTTGGATCCTGTCGGTCAATTCGTGGATGCAGACTCCCGCGGGCTACGGAATAAGCCCCGGCGGGCAGTACGTTCCCGCGGATTGGTGGGCGATCGTGTTCAATCCGTCCTTCCCCTACCGGTTGGTCCACATGGTGCTCGCCGCGTATCTGACGACGGCGCTCGTGGTCGGCGCGACGGCCGCCTGGCATCTCCTGCGATCGCGGTCGAACGCGGAGGTGCGGATCATGTTTTCGATGGCGATGTGGATGTTCGCGATCGTCGCGCCCATTCAGATCCTCGCCGGCGACATGCACGGCCTCAACACGCTCGAGCACCAGCCCGCCAAGGTGATGGCGATGGAGGGGCACTTCCAGAGCCATCCCGACGGCGCGCCGCTGCTGCTGTTCGGCCTTCCGGACCAGGAGGCGGGAAAAGTCGACTATGCGGTAGAGATCCCGAAGCTGTCGTCGCTGATCCTCAAGCATGACCTGGATGCTCCGCTCGCCGGCCTCGACACCGTTCCGCGCAAGAACTGGCCGCCGGTGGCGATCGTGTTCTGGTCGTTCCGGGTCATGGTCGGGCTCGGCTTCCTGATGCTCGGGCTCGGCGTCGCCAGCCTTTTCGCGCGATGGCGCGGATCGCTTTACACATCGCGATGGCTGCACCGGTTCGCTCTGGCGATGGGACCGGCCGGATTTGCCGCGGTGCTCGCCGGCTGGATCACGACGGAAGTGGGCCGGCAGCCCTTCACCGTGTACGGCCTGCTGCGCACGGTGGAGTCAGCGTCGCCGCTGCAGGCGCCCGCGGTCGGCGCATCGCTCCTGTCGTTCGTCCTGATCTACTTCATCGTTTTCGGAATGGGCGTGTTGTACATTCTTCACCTCATGGCGCGCGCGCCGAACGAGGCTGAGACCGGGCCGGAGGAGGGAGCGCCGATCCGTGCCGCCGGCGTAACTCCCGCAGCGGCCATTTCTCGCCGCGCCGCAAGGTAGAGCGATGGCCGTCGACCTCCCGATGATCTGGGCGTTTCTGATCGCCTTTGCCGTGTTCGCCTATGTGGTGATGGACGGCTTTGATCTCGGAATCGGCATTCTGTTTCCTTCGTTGCGAGCCGGCAAGGAACGCGACACGGCGATGAATTCCGTCGCTCCCGTCTGGGACGGCAACGAGACGTGGCTCGTGCTCGGCGGCGGCGGTCTGTTTGCGGCGTTTCCGCTTGCTTACGCCGTGGTCCTTCCCGCGCTCTACGGGCCGATCATCGCGATGCTGCTCGGCCTGGTTTTTCGCGGCGTCGCATTCGAATTCCGCTGGCGCGATCCTGCCCACCGGCCGCTGTGGGACATGGCCTTTGCCTGCGGATCGGTGATCGCCGCACTCGCGCAAGGCGTCACTCTCGGCGCGCTGCTTCAAGGAATCACCGTGCACGGTCGCAGCTTCGGCGGAGGGGCGTTCGATTGGCTGACGCCGTTCTGTCTGCTCGCGGGCGTGAGTCTCGTGATCGGCTACGCATTGTTGGGGAGCACGTGGCTGTTGATGAAGACGGAGGGCGACCTTCGCGAAAAGGCGCGGCGGATGTCGTTTCGGTTCGCGATCGGCACCATGGCGTGCATCGCCGCCGTCAGCCTGGCGACGCCGTTACTAGATCCGATTTACGTGCAGCGCTGGTTCGCATGGCCGAACGTTCTTTATACCGCTCAGGTGCCGCTTCTCGTCACGATCGGGGCGGTCGCGTATTTCCGCGCCTTGATGCGCGGCGCCGAGCAAGCTCCGTTCTTTATCGCGCTGTGCTTGTTTGGGCTCAGCTATGTCGGGCTCGGCATCAGCATGTATCCGGACGTGGTGCCGGGCCGCATCACGATCTGGGAGGCGGCGTCCCCGCCGTCGAGCCAGCTGTTCATGCTGGTCGGGGCGGGGATACTGATCCCGATCATTCTTGCCTACACCGGGTACGCGTACTGGGTATTTCGCGGAAAGGTCGGAGCGGAGGGCTACCACTGATCAACGAGAGCCCCGCCGCGAACAAAGGGATCGTCGCGCGTCTTCTCTGGTTTGCCGCACTGTGGGCCGGAGGCGTGGCGGCGGTGGGCGTCGTCGCGCTGGCGCTGCGGCTCTGGCTCAAGGCGTAACCGCCCTCGTCTTGTCCAAGGCCATCATGGGCCCATGTTTTGCGCTGCCGCTCAGCCGAGCGGTTTGGGAAAATCCGGCTTGTGTGTCCGGCCCGCTTCAGCAGCAGACCCGTCGTCGCGGCATATTAAAAGCTTATCTCTGCGCGGAGGCGGGCGATGTGGACGTATCTTCTGCGAACCATTGCATTGACCGCGCTGGCCACCCCGGCGATTGCGGCCGACCTTGGTCCGATCCGCGTCGCCCCTGCGCCCGTCGCGCCCGTTTGGACCTGGACCGGCTGCTACGCGGGCGGCCAGGCCGGGCATCTGTCGGGGAGCAGCGAAAAATGGATCGTGCGGACGCCTGGCGGCGATTTCTTCGGCCAGTCGCTCGGCGGACATGATGTGGAGAGCTGGGCGGGCGGCGTGCAGGCTGGCTGCGACTACCAGTTCGCCGGCCTCGTGCTCGGCGTGCAGGGCGATTATGGCTGGGCCGGCGCGAGCGGCACCCACGCCAGCGCGCGCGAGATCGGCGTCGCCTATCACAGCGAGGTCGAAGCCCTCGCATCCGTCACCGGGCGTATCGGTTATGCCTGGGGCAGCGTGCTTGGCTATGTCAAAGGCGGCGCCGCGTGGGAGCGCGTGAACTATTCGGCTGCGACGACCGTGCTCGGCACCGCCTATACGGCCAACGACACGCGATCAGGATGGACCATCGGCGTCGGCGGCGAATATGCCTTCACCCGGTTTCTGTCCGCCTTCGTCGAGTATGGCTATTACGATTTCGGCACATCCGACATCCATTTGACGCCGGCCGTCGCCGGGTTGCGCCCGGCCGCCGTCGCTATTGACGATACGGCGGGCGTCGTGCGCGCCGGCATCAATTTGCGCTTCGGCTATTAGGCGGCCTCTTGCCGCTCCACCACATTTGGCCAAGATGGCAGGCGCTCTGCGGCGCCTGCGCCTGACGCATTTCGGTCACTTCGATCGGTTCACGCTGTTGGTGCGCGCGTCGCTGGCTCCGGTGGACGCAGTTTACGAGGGACCGACCGATGGATCTGAACGCCTTTGAACGTAAGGTTCGCTATGACGACGTGCGTTTCGTCCGGTTCTTGTATTGCGACACCAGCGGGATCATCCGCGGCAAGTCGGTGCACATCGACAAGCTGGTCGAACGCGCGCGCGGCGGCATCGGCCTGACCGTCGCCATGCCCGCGATGAACATGCTCGACCAGCTCCAGCCGGTCGAAGGCCTGGGCCCGGTCGGCGAAGTCCGGCTGGTGCCCGACATCGGCAGCTACACGCGGCTGCCCTATGCGCCGCACAGCGCCTCCATGATGGCGAACATGGTGACGCTCGATCGCGAGCCCTGGGGCGCGTGCGCGCGCAATTTTCTCGAACGCATGATCGAGCGGGCGCGGCAGGCCGGCGTGGTCATCGAGGCGGCGTTCGAGCCCGAGTGGTCGCTGGCCGTGCGCAAGGAGGATGGCTCCTGCGTGCCGGTCGACCAGAGCCTGTGCTTCAGCACCGTCGGCTGGGAAGCCTCGGTCGGTGTGATCGACGACATCGTCGCCGCGCTCGAGGCGCAAGGAATGCCCGTTGAACAGTTCTATCCTGAACTGGGCCACGGACAGCAGGAGCTGACCATTCGGCATGCCACCGCCCTGCGCGCCGCCGACAACCATGTCCGCTATCGCGATACGGTGCGTGCGGTCGCGCGCAAGCACAACTTCGTCGCATCGCTGGCGCCCAAGCCGTTTGCCGATCAGGCGGGCAACGGCTGCCATATTCATCTGAGCGTTTGGGACGCCTCGAGCGGCCGCAATCTCATGGCCGTCGAGGGCAAGCCCAATGTCCTGAGCGAATTCGGGCGCGCGTGGGTCGCCGGCGTGCTCAGCCACCTGCCGGGTTTGGTGGCGCTCACCGCTGCGAGCTACAATTCCTATCGGCGGCTCAAGCCACATATGTGGAGTTCGGCATTCGGCTGCTGGGGCTTCGACAATCGGGAGGCGGCGGTGCGCATTGCCTCGGTGCTGTGGGACGAGACCAAGCCCTCGCTCAATATGGAGCTCAAGCCGTCTGACAACAGCAACAATCCCTATCTTGCGCTGGGCGGGCTGATTGCGGCGGGGCTCGATGGCGTCGACAAGAAGCTGGCTCCGGGCGATCCGGTGAGCGTCGATCCGGGGGCGCTGAGCGACGACGAACGCGCACGCCGCGGCATCCGGCGGCTGCCGAAGACGCTCGCCGAAGCAGTCGATGCGCTCGAACGCGACGACATGCTGATGCGCGCGCTCGGCGACATTCTGAGCCGGACATTCCTGACGGTGAAGCGCTCGGAAGCGGCGGCCTTCGGGGCTGAAGACGAGGCGTTCGAGCTTGCCCATCACTTCTACAAATTCTAGAGCATTTTCCGGCCAGCCACTCATAGAGAACCGGTGCGAATGC
>JAEULX010000145.1 GCA_016793685.1 Bradyrhizobiaceae bacterium | reverse complement strand
CCCGACGCCAACCTGAACACGGCGACCTTCGACAAGAAGGGCGTGCTGTGGTTCACCGGCCAGACCGGGGTCTATGGCCGCGTCGATCCGGCGAGCGGGAAAGTCGACGCGTGGGCGGCGCCGAAGGGGCGCGGACCTTATGGCATTACCACGACGCCGGCGGGCGAAGTCTGGTACGCCTCGCTCGCCGGCGACCATATCGCGCGGATCGACACCGAAACCGGCGCGGCAACGGTGGTCGATCCGCCCAAGCCAGGCTCGGGACCGCGCCGCATCTGGTCGGATTCCAAGGGCGTGTTGTGGGTCAGCCTGTGGGGCGCCGGCGGGATCGGGCGTTACGACCCGGCGGCAAAGACCTGGAAGGTCTATCCGATGCCGAAGAGCACGACCGGCACCTATTCGGTCTTCGTCGATGACAAGGACCGGGTGTGGGCGACCGACTGGCCGGCCAATGCGATCCAGCGCTTCGATCCGAAGACCGAGACTTATGAGACCTTCGTCAGCAACAAGAGCGGCGCCAGCGTCCGCCAGATGCTCGGCCGCCCCGGGGAGGCATGGGCCGCGGAGTCGGGCACCAACCGGCTTGCGGTGGTACGGGACTGACGCACGCCGCTTTTTGTCCGCTTCGACTAAAGAAAATCGACCCGCCCGCCGGCCGAGCGGCGCAACTTGATGCAGGTCAAGGCCGATGGTTGAGCAATCCGCCCTCTCCCGCATAGAAAGGCGCAGACGGGGCCGGAGGCGGGATGCACGAGAAAAAGAACAAGCTGGCGGGCTTGCTCGTCACCACCATCGGCGTCGTCTACGGCGACATCGGGACTAGTCCGCTCTATGCCATGAAGGAGACCTTCGCCGGCCACCATCCGATGGCGGTGACATCCGGCAATGTCTTCGGCGTGCTCTCCCTCGTGTTCTGGACCGTGATGCTGCTGGTCACGGTCAAATACGTCCTCATCATCATGCGGGCGGACAATCACGGCGAAGGCGGCAGCCTCGCCCTGCTCGCGCTCGTCACCGAACTGACCCGCGGCTACCGCGTCGCCTATCCTTTGACGCTGCTCGGGATATTCGCCGCCGCCCTGTTCTACGGCGACAGCATGATCACGCCGGCGATATCGGTGCTGAGCGCGATCGAAGGGCTCGAAGTGGTCGCGCCCGAACTGACGGCGTATGTCATGCCGATCGCCGCCGTCGTCCTGACGGCCCTGTTCGCGATTCAGCGACACGGGACGGGTGCGGTCGGCCTGATGTTCGGCCCGGTGATGTGCCTGTGGTTCGCCACGCTCGCCGTCATCGGCATCGTCAATATCGGCGCCGCACCCGAAGTGCTGGAGGCGATCAGCCCGTTCTATGCCGTGGAGCTCATCGTCAACGAGCCCTTGATGGCCTTCTTCGCGCTCGGAACCGTGGTGCTCGCCGTCACCGGCGCCGAGGCCCTCTACACCGACATGGGCCATTTCGGCCGTTTTCCTATTCGCCTCGCCTGGTTCGCCTTCGTCCTTCCCGCTTTGCTCCTCAATTATTTCGGGCAGGGCGCGCTCCTGCTCACCGATCCGCTCGCGATCAAGAATCCGTTCTTCCGGCTGTTTCCCGATTGGATGGTCTTGCCGATGGTCGCGCTCGCGACTCTCGCGACAGTCATCGCCTCGCAGGCTGTCATCTCCGGCGCGTTTTCCGTCGCGCGCCAAGCCGTGCAGCTTGGCCTGCTGCCCCGCATGGTGATCGTGCACACGTCCGACGAAGAGGCGGGACAGATCTACGTCCCCTTCACCAACCTGACGCTCTACCTGTCGGTGATGGCGCTGGTGCTCTGGTTTCAGTCCTCGACCAACCTGGCCGCAGCCTACGGCATCGCCGTCACCGGCACGATGATGATCGACACGATCCTCGTCACTTTCGTGATGCTCTTGCTGTGGCGCTGGCACTGGTCGATCGTAGCGCTCATCTCCGGCACATTGCTGCTGGTCGATCTCGCGTATTTTTCCGGCAATATCGTCAAGGTCTTTCAAGGCGGCTGGTTTCCGCTCTTTGTCGGCTTCCTCTCGTTCACGGTGTTGACCACCTGGAAGCGCGGCCGCGAGCTCGTGCGCAAACAGCTCGTCGCGAAGTCGGTCCCGCTCGACGCGGTGATCCACTCGCTTGGCCCGCATGTCGCCCGCGCACGGGGGCTCGCGGTTTTCTTGACCGCCACGACCGAAGGCGTGCCGGCGGCGCTGCTGCACAACCTCAAACATAATCAGACCGTTCACGAGCGCACCCTGCTGGCGACGGTGACCACGGCGGAGACGCCTTACGTGCCCGACAGCGACCGGATCACGCTGACGGATCTCGGCAGCGGCTTCTACCGGCTGATCATTCGGTACGGCTTCATGCAGTCGCCCGACGTACCCGCCGCGCTCGCCGCCTGCAGGTCATGCGGGCTCGAGTTCGATTTGATGCGAACGTCGTTTTTCCTGAGCCGGGAAACGATCGTGCCCAGCCTGTATCCCGGCATGGCGCGATGGCGAGAAATCCTGTTCGCCTTCATGGCGCTGAATGCGACGTCGGCGACCAAGTTCTTCAACATTCCGACCGAGCGCGTGGTCGAACTCGGCACGCAGCTCGAGATTTGACGCCGCAAACTTCCTTGGACGCCCGCGGACCGCTTTTGCTGCATGTCTTGCGGAACCTGCGCAGCGGCCGCTCAGTCTCCTCCGCAGGCGGATGGATCGGTTGGGGGAGAGCCGCGCTTACGCCGCGGCCGCCTTCCCCTTCGGCTGCACTTCAGTCGAATAGTCTTCCATCAGCTGCTTGGTGATCGCGGCGGGGGTGAAGCGCCAATCGGCGATCTCGGACACCGCGGTCACTTCCGCCGCGCTGCCGGTGATGAAACACTCGGAAAAGTCCGTCAGCTCCGTGGGCATGATCCGGCGTTCGACCACCTTGATGCCGCGCCGGCGCGCCAGCTCGATCACGGTCTGCCGCGTGAGGCCGTCGAGGAAGCAGTCGGCGATCGGCGTGTGGATCGTCTCGTCCTTGATGAAAAAGATGTTCGCCCCGGTGCATTCGGCGACCCGGCCCTGCCAATCGAGCATCATCGCGTCGGCGTAACCTTTGCGCTCGGCGATGTGCTTGGAGATGGTGCAGATCATATAGAGCCCCGACGCCTTGGCGCGCGACGGCGCGGTCGCCGGGTCGGGACGGCGGTAGTCGGCGAGGTCGATCCTGATGCCCTTGAGCCGTTCGGCCGGATTGAAGTAGCTCGGCCATTGCCAGGTCGCGATGGCGAGGTGAATGACGTTGTTCTGCGCCGACACGCCCATCATCTCCGACCCGCGCCAGGCGACCGGGCGGATGTAGGCGTCGCGCTGCCCATTGCGCTCGAGCACGAGGCGCTTGGCCGCGTCGATCTCGGCGACCGAAAACGGGATCTCGAAATCGAGCATGTTGGCCGAGCGCTTCAATCGCTCGGAGTGCGCCGTGCACTTGAATATCTCGCCGCCATAGGCGCGCTCGCCCTCGAACACGGCGCTCGCATAGTGCAGGCCATGCGACAGCACATGCAGCTTGGCCTCGCTCCACGGCACCAGCTGGCCGTCGAACCAGATGAAGCCGTCGAGTTGATCGAATGGAACGGCCATGGCAATTCCTCCCTGGGACACCGAAGAACCGACGCGACGACCCGCCTTACGGCTTTTGCGTCGCGAGAAGAGTCCCGATATGTTTGGCGCGGTCATGAGAGCGCGCTTTCCGATGGCAACGCAACAGCCCGCGCCGACGTCCGTCCCGGTCACATGGGAACCGGGTTCCCGGCGAAAATGCGACCAGTCGAACGACAGTAAAGCGCGTTCGGTTTCGGCCGAAAAGGACGATCGCGTAACCAGAACGTTTCGCCATCCGGCTTAAGGACGTAACAATCGAACCCAGATATGTCAACATGGCTGACATAAATTTAAGACCCGATCCCTCCCGGGCGGACGCGCCCGCCAACGGAAACGCCGCGGAGGAGCCGGTTTGGGACATTATCGAGCTGATATTCTTCGCCTATCGCGACTTTGTCGGCGATCCGGACGGCGTGCTGGCGGCGTTCGGATTCGGCCGCGCACATCACCGCGTGTTGCATTTTGTCAATCGCAACCCCGGATTGAAGGTCGCCGAGCTGCTCGAAATCCTGAGGATCACCAAGCAATCGCTCGGTCGCGTGCTGAAACAGCTTGTGGATGAAGGCTATGTCGAGCAGCGGGAGGGCGTCACCGACCGCCGGCAGCGTCTCTTGTTCGTCACGCCCAAGGGCGCGGCGCTCGCCATGCGGCTCGCCTGCCTGCAAACCAAGCGCATCGCCCGCGCATTTTCCGAAATCGGGCCGGAGGCGCACGCGGAGGCGCGGCGTTTCCTGGTCGCCATGATCAATCCCGAGGCGCGGGGGGATGTGCTTGACTTCATCAATCACGGCGGACGCCCGCGATGGCCCCGACCGTAACGGAGGAGCGCGACATGCCGGTCGCTCCTGTCGCACTTCCCGACGACGCGCCGCATCTCCTGGTCGTCGACGATGATCGGCGCATCCGCGATCTGCTGTCGCGTTATCTCAATTCGGAAGGCTATCGGGTCACGACGGCCGACAACGCCGCGGATGCGCGCGCCAAGCTCGCCGGCCTGAGCTTCGATCTTCTGATCCTCGACGTGATGATGCCGGGCGAAAGCGGCTTCGATCTCGTCAAATCGATCCGCGAAACCTCGAGCGTGCCCATCCTCATGTTGACCGCGCGGGCGGAAAAGGAAAGCCGCATCAGCGGCCTCGAGATCGGCGCCGACGATTACGTCGCCAAGCCGTTCGAGCCGCGCGAGCTGTCGCTGCGGGTCGCGAGCATTCTGCGCCGGGCCCAGCCCGCACCCGCGCCGGCGCCCGAGCAAGTGTGCTTCGGTCCGTTCGTATTCGACAATACGCGCAACGAACTGCGCCGCGGCGACGAGGTTCTGCATCTCACCGACCGCGAACGCGAGATGCTGCGCATGCTCGCGACCGCCCCGAACGAGACCGTGTCGCGCGCCGCGCTCGCCGGCACCGGCACCGCCGCGGGCGAACGCGCGGTGGACGTGCAGATCAACCGGCTGCGGCGCAAGATCGAAACCGACCCGGCGAATCCGCTGCTCATCCAGACGGTGCGCGGAATCGGTTATCGTCTGGTGGCGGCCACATGACGAGCATCGACATCGGCCTGTCGCATCTGCGCTCGGCGGCCGATCGCGTTTCGTCGGTTTGGGATCGCTTCGGTCGGTGGGTGAAGGGCTTTTTGCCGACCGG
>JAEULX010000134.1 GCA_016793685.1 Bradyrhizobiaceae bacterium | reverse complement strand
AGGCGAGGCTATGACGAGCACCGAACAGGACCGATGGTCGCGGGTCAAAGGACGACTGCGCGCCGAGGTCGGCGAAGACATTTATTCGAGCTGGTTCGCGCGGATGGAGTTCGAGGGAGTCGACAGCGAAACCGTGCGGCTTTCGGTTCCGACGCGCTTTCTGAAGAGCTGGATTCAGTCGCATTACACCGATCGCGTACTGGCCTGCTGGAAGGATGAAGAGCCCTGCGTGCGCCGCCTCGATCTGATCGTCCGGACCGGCATGTTGCGCGTATCCCCTGCTGTGACCAAAGCAATTCCGCTGCGCCTCAACGGCACGACGCCCGCGATCCCGGCCGCGGAAATCAATGGGCACGCCCCGGCGCCGCGCCTTTCGTCCAGCCAGGGGTCGTTTGGCGGCTCCCCGCTCGACCCGCGGCTGACGTTCGAGACTTTCGTCGTCGGCCGATCCAATTCGCTGGCCCATGCCGCGGCGAAGCAGGTCGCGACCGCTTCGCGCGACACCCCGGTGATGTTCAACCCGCTCTACGTCCATGCCCAGGTCGGCCTCGGCAAGACCCACCTGCTGCAGGCGATCGCCTGGGCGGGCAATGTCGCCGACCGGCGGCTGCTCTACCTCACCGCCGAGAAATTCGTGTTCGGCTTCGTGTCGTCGCTGCGCACCCAGACGACGCTCGCCTTCAAGGAACTGCTGCGCTCCACCGATGTCCTGCTCATCGACGACCTGCAATTCCTGCAAGGCAAGTCGACCCATGCCGAGTTTTCGCACACCCTGAACGCGATGATCGACGCCGGCCGGCAGGTGGTCGTCGCCGCCGACCGGCCGCCGCTCGATCTGGAAAATCTCGACGACAGGGTGCGCTCGCGCCTTGCCGGGGGCCTCGTCGTCGAAATGGGGGCGCTCGGCGAAGACTTGCGGATGGAAATCCTCACCACGCGCGTCGCCGCGGCGCGCCTCCATCATCCCGGCTTCGACGTGCCGACGGCCGTGCTGGCGCATATCGCCAAATCCGTCGCCAACAACGGCCGCGACCTTGAAGGCGCGCTGAACCGGCTGCTCGCCGTCAGCAAGCTCACCGGCCAGCCGATCACGCTCGAACTCGCCGAGCGCGAGATCCGCGACCTGATCCGCCCGGCCGAGCCGCGCAAGGTCAAGATCGAGGAAATTCAACGGGTGGTCGCGCGCCGCTATAATGTCAGTCGCAGCGACCTGCTCTCCTCGCGGCGCACCGCCAATGTCGTGCGGCCGCGGCAGATCGCGATGTATCTCGCCAAGACGCTCACCTTGCGTTCCCTGCCGGAGATCGGACGGCGCTTCGGCGGACGCGATCACACCACGGTATTGCATGCCGTCCGCAAGATTGAAGGCCTGGTCGGCAATGATGGGGCGCTCGCCGAGGAAATCGAGACGATCAAGCGCGAATTGCAGGAGTGAAGGCCGGGCACGCCCGGCGGCGCTCGCGGTCGCAGTCTGCGCCGGCCGCCGGCCCAGACCCGAGCGGGGGCCTTCCATCGCCGCCCTTGCCGAATCTGCGCCGGCGCGGCAATTTTATCGGTTCCCGCGCGAGGGACACTGGGCTTCGCGCGGAATATCCCGCCTTGATCTCTCCCGTGCGCCCTTTGTGTCAGTCGAGCGGAGTGCCGCATGAAAGTCACCGTTGAGCGGTCCGAGCTGTTGCGCTCGCTGTCGCATGTCCACCGGGTCGTCGAGCGGCGGAGCACCATTCCGATCCTGGCCAATGTCATGATCCGCTCCGAGAACGGTCAGCTCGCCTTCAAGGCGACCGATCTCGATCTCGAGATCATGGAAGCGATCCCGGCCGACGTGGCCTCGGGCGGCGTCACCACCGTGCCCGCCCACATGTTCTACGAGATCGTGCGCAAGCTGCCGGAAGGCGCCCAGGTGATCCTCGAAGGCTCGGGCGACCGCGCCGTGCTGGTGATCCGCGCCGGGCGCTCGCGCTTCACCCTGCAGACGCTGCCCGAGAGCGATTTTCCCGATCTCGCCGCGGGCGACATGAGCCACGAATTCGTCCTGCCGGCCACCGATCTCAAGCGCCTCATCGACAAGACGCAGTTCGCCATTTCGACCGAGGAGACGCGTTACTATCTCAACGGCATCTACCTGCACATGGCGGAGGCCGGAAAGAAGCCGGTGCTGCGGGCGGTCGCGACCGACGGCCACCGGCTTGCCCAGGTGGAGCTCACCGCGCCCGAGGGCGCGAGCGGCATGCCCGGCATCATCATTCCGCGCAAGACCGTCGGCGAGGTGCAGCGGCTGGTGGAAGACCTCGACGGCGAGATCAAGATCGAGCTGTCGGCGACCAAGATCCGCTTCACCATCGGCGCGGTGGTGCTCACCTCCAAGCTGATCGACGGCACGTTCCCCGACTATGCGCGGGTGATTCCGGTCGGGAACGACAAGCAGCTCGAGGTGGAGAAGCGCGATTTCGAGCAGGCGGTGGACCGCGTGTCGACCGTGGCGAGCGAGCGCGGGCGGGCGGTGAAGCTTTCGCTGTCCGGCGGCAAGCTGGTGCTGTCCGTGATCAATCCGGATTCCGGCAGCGCCACCGAGGAGATCGAGGTCGGCTACGACGCCGACCCGCTCGATATCGGCTTCAACTCCCGCTATCTGCTCGACATCGCCGCGCAGATCGAAGGCGACACGGCGGTGCTCAAGCTGGCCGATCCCGGCTCGCCCACCCTCATCCAGGACAAGGACGCCAAGGGCGCGCTCTATGTGCTGATGCCCATGCGGGTGTGAGGCGTGGCTGGCTGAGCGGTCAGCCGCTGCACGTGGTCAGCCCTTCGCTGCATTCGCCTTTGTTTCGCGATTCCTTTGTCTCGCGATGGGCGAACACCTCCTTCGCTGCGAACAGGCCGTTGAGCGCCGCGGGAAAACCGGCATAGACCGACATCTGCATGATGATCTCGACGATCTCGTCCCGCGTGAGGCCGACATTGAGGCCGGCCTCGATGTGCACCTTCAACTGCGGCGCGGCATTGCCCAGCGCGGTCAGCGCGGCGACGGTGGCGATTTCGCGCGCGCGGTAATCGAGGCCCGGCCGGGAATAGATGTCGCCGAACGGATACTCGAAGAGATAGCGGGCAAAATCGGGGGCGATATCCGCCAGCGCGGCAATGACCCGTTCGCCGGCCTCTCCGTCGATCTCAGAGAGCGCGCGCTTGCCGCGATCGAGACGGCTTTCCTCGGGACGGCTTTCCTCGGCGGGCATCCGCTGCGTCATGGTTTTTCATCCTCCGGTGCGATCGGCCGTACCCGGCGATCTTGGCGTCGAGGACGAGCAGGCAGGATTGCAGTTCGGCGACGCGCGCCCGGACCCGCTCGCGATGCTGCCGCAGCAGTTCACCACGCTCGTGCTCGGTGGCGCTTCCCTGTTCCCGCAAAGCCGCATAGCGAAGCATCTCCCGGATCGGCATTCCGGTCGTCTTGAGACGGCCGATGAACTCGATCCAGGTCAGGATGGATGCGTCGTAGCTGCGCTGGCGCGAAGCGTCACGGACGGCGCGGGGCAGCAGGCCGATCCGCTCGTAGTAACGGATCGTGTGCGCCGACAGGCCGGTGCGCTTTGCGAGATCGCCAATCCTCATGGTCAGCCTTGCTTCGTCATACGGCACTCGTGCTACAGGTTAGAGCGCACTCTAAGTCAAGCCCGATTTGCGGCACTGTCCGAATAGTCGCGGCGAGCGCTGCGCGGCGCCGTTTTCCTGGCCGGCGAAGCGGGCTA
>JAEULX010000067.1 GCA_016793685.1 Bradyrhizobiaceae bacterium | reverse complement strand
GGAGACGTCGAATTCCGGGCGGAACGCGAAGCTCTTTCCTTTCCTGACGAACAGCCTTTCGCAGGCGGCCGCGTCCGTCGCCCATGCGCCGGTCATGTCGAACGCATGCGCCGGGTGAACCGGAACGGACAGGGCAGCGATAGGAACAATCAGCAAAGTCAGGCGCCTCGGCGATATCATCGGTCCCTCGTCGGATCAGCGGTCCCTCTGGCCGCCCAATCGCTGCACGATTTACCGTTGCCGCCCTTGTCCTGCGTCAAATCCCTGTTTCTTCCGACATGCAGGCGTCATCAACCCCCTTGCGCGGGTGATGACGTGGTCTCCCGGCGGTCGCCGTATCTGGAAAATTGCTCCTACGTCGGCTGCGGAACCGGCGCTTCGTCGGCCGCCCGGCGGCGCAACGCGCGCCGGATCGCGACGCTTTTCACCAGCCCGTACACGGCCGGGATCACCGCGAGGGTGAGGACGGTCGATGAAACCATGCCGCCGATCATCGGCACGGCGATGCGCTGCATCACCTCCGAGCCGGTGCCGGTGTTCCACAGGATCGGCAACAACCCGGCCATGATGGCGACGACGGTCATCATCTTCGGCCGCACGCGCTCGACCGCGCCCAGCATGATCGCGTGGTTGAGGTCCGCCAGGCCCATCGCACGGCCCTCCGCGGCGCATTGCTCGCGAACCTCGGTCAATGCATGGTCGAGATAGATCAGCATGACCACTCCGGTTTCGGCGGCGACGCCGGCGAGCGCGATGAAGCCCACGGCGACCGCGACCGACATGTTGAAGCCGAGCCACCACATCAGCCAGAGGCCGCCGACCAGCGCGAACGGCAGCGAGAGCATCACGATCAGTGTTTCAGTCATGCGGCGGAAGTTGAGATAGAGCAGCAGGAAGATGATCATCAGCGTCAGCGGCACGACGATCGCGAGCCGCTTTTCGGCACGCTCGAGATATTCGAACTGGCCGCTCCACACGACGTAGGTGCCGGCGGGGAAGGTCACTTCGCCGGCGACGGCCTTTTTCGCGTCGGCGACATAGCCGCCGAGGTCGCGGTCGCGAATGTCGACGAAAATGTACACGGCGAGCTGACCGTTCTCGGTGCGGATTGCGGTTGCTCCGCGCGAGAGCTTGATGGTCGCGACTTCGCCGAGCGGTACGGATCCCCCCATCGGCAGCGGCACCAGCACTTCGCGCGCGATCGCCTGCGGGTCGCTGCGCAGCTCGCGCGGGTAGCGCACGTTGACGCCGTAGCGTTCGCGGCCCTCGACCGTGGTCGTGACGGTCTCGCCGCCGAGCGCCGTCGTGATCACGTCCTGCACCTGCCCGATCATCAGTCCGTAGCGGGCGAGCGCGGCGCGGTCGGGGATCACGTCGAGATAGTAACCGCCGATCACGCGCTCCGCGTAGGCGCTGGTCGTGCCCGGCACGTTTTTCACCACGGCCTCGATCTGCCGCGCTACTTTTTCCATCTCGGCGAGGTCGCGGCCGATCACCTTGATGCCGACCGGCGTGCGGATGCCGGTCGACAGCATGTCGATGCGCGCCTTGATCGGCATGGTCCAGGCGTTGCTGACGCCGGGGAACTGCAGCGCGCGGTCGAGTTCGCTCACCAGCTTGTCGGTGGTGAGCCCTGGCCGCCATTCGTTCTTCGGCTTGAGATTGATGATGGTTTCGAACATTTCCATCGGCGCGGGGTCGGTTGCGGTGGCGGCGCGTCCCGCCTTGCCGTACACCGACGCCACTTCCGGGAACGACTTGATGATCTTGTTCTGGGTCTGCAAGAGCTCCGCCGCCTTGGTGACCGACAGGCCGGGCAGCGTGGTCGGCATGTAGAACAGCGTCCCCTCGTCGAGGGTCGGCATGAACTCGCTGCCGATCCGGCTCGCCGGCCACCAGGTCGCGGCAAGCACGGCGAGCGCGATGAGCACCGTGAGCGTCTTCGCCTTCAGCACGCCCTTGATGACCGGGCGGTAGAGCCAGATCAGGGCGCGGTTGAGCGGATTGCGCTGCTCGGGAACGATGCGGCCGCGCACGAAGATCACCATCAGCGCGGGCACCAGAGTCACCGATAGGAACGCCGCCGCCGCCATGGCGAACGTTTTGGTGTAGGCGAGCGGGCCGAACAGCCGCCCCTCCTGCGCCTCCAGCGTGAAGATGGGCAGGAATGACACCGTGATGATGAGCAGGCTGAAGAACAGCGCCGGGCCGACCTCGCTTGCCGCGTCGATCAGGATGTCGATGCGCGGCTTGTCCGGAGGCGCGCGCTCCAGATGCTTATGGGCGTTCTCGATCATGACGATCGCGGCGTCGACCATGGCGCCGATCGCGATCGCGATGCCGCCGAGGCTCATGATGTTGGAGCCGAGCCCGAGCAGCTTCATCGCGGCGAACGCCATCAGCACGCCTACCGGCAGCATCAGAATGGCCACCAGCGCGCTGCGCACATGCAGCAGGAAGACGATGCAGACGAGCGCGACGATGACGCTCTCTTCGATCAGCGTCGACTTCAGCGTGGTGATGGCGCGGCCGATCAGGTCGGAGCGGTCGTAAACGGTGACGATTTCCGTGCCCTGCGGCAGGCTCGATGCGAACTCCTTCAGCTTGGTCCGCACGCCTGCGATGACATCGAGCGCATTGGCGCCGAACCGCTGCAGGGCGATGCCGCTTGCGACTTCGCCTTCGCCGTCGAGCTCGCTGATGCCGCGCCGTTCGTCGGGGCCGATCTCGATGCGGGCGACGTCGCGCAGCAGCACCGGCGTGCCACCGTCGACCTTCAGCACCAGTTGTTCCAGGTCGGAGACGCCTTTGAGGTAGCCGCGGCCGCGCACCATGAACTCGAACTCGGAGAGTTCGACGGTGCGGCCGCCGACGTCGGCGTTGCTGGCGCGGATTGCTTCGCGGATGGTCTGCAGCGGAATTCCCAGTCCGCGCATCCGCCGCGGGTCCACCACCACGTTGTACTGTTTGACGAAGCCGCCGACGCTCGCAAGCTCGGCGACGCCCTCCGCCTTGGAAACGGCGTAACGCACGTGCCAGTCCTGCAGCGAACGCAGTTCGGCGAGCGTCAGGTCTTTGGCGATGAGCGCATACTGGTAAACCCAGCCGACGCCGGTGGCGTCCGGGCCGAGGATGGGCGTCACTCCCGTCGGCAGCCGGCGCGACGCGGCGTTGAGATATTCGAGCACGCGCGAGCGCGCCCAATACACGTCGGTGCCGTCTTCGAAAATCACGTAGACGAACGACACGCCGAAGAACGAAAAGCCGCGCACCACTTTCGACTTCGGCACCGTCAGCATGGCGGTGGCGAGCGGATAGGTGACCTGGTCCTCCACCACCTGCGGCGCCTGGCCGGAATACTCGGCATACACGATTACTTGCGTGTCCGAGAGATCCGGCAGGGCGTCGAGCGGCAGATGACGCAGCGCATAGAGGCCGGCCAGCACCGCGAATGTGGTGCCGACCAGCACCAGCAACAGGTTGCGCGCCGACCAGGCGATCAAGCGGGCGATCATGGCTGCTGGTCCTTTTCAGAGAGCCCGCGCAAAGCGGCTTTGAGATTGCTTTCGGCGTCGATCAGGAAGGTCGCCTTGACCACCAGCCAGTCGTTCTCGTCGATGCCTTCGCGGATCTCGACATAGCCGCCGCCGCGGCGTCCGAGCACGACCTTGCGCGGCTCGAACCGGCCTTCGCCGCGATCGATGATCACGAGTTGGCGCGTGCCGCTG
>JAEULX010000226.1 GCA_016793685.1 Bradyrhizobiaceae bacterium | reverse complement strand
AACGATGAATTCATGAAAGTTCCGGACCCGCTCCTCGACCGGTGCGTAATGACGGTCCGAGCGCTCGAACTCGAGAAAACCGGTGACCTTGCCCACGACGTTTCACACTCACGCTGGAATGAACGGAAGGATTACCCGCAGCCGAACCCGGTCGCAGCTCCGAGAGCATCGCGGGTCTCGCCTACCACTGATCGCTCCGGTCGCCAACGGCGGGACGCGCCGTCGGCGATTGAAGCGGAGCGTCGATGTCGGCGGTCGCAACGACACTCCGTTACTCGGCCGCCTGCATCGCCGCCGCCGGGTCCTTCGCCATCTCTTTCAGAGCGCGGCGATATTCGAGCGGCATCACCTTGCGGAACTTGGGCAGGTAGGTGCTCCAGTTCTCGAGGATGTGCGCGGCGCGGCGCGAGCCGGCGAAGCGCGCGTGACGCGCGATGAACAGATACAGCCGCCGCGCATCGAAGCGGCTCATGTCGCTCATCACCTCGACCCGGCCATGCCCGTCGAGATCGCCCGAATGGCCATAGAAGCGCGCATTGTTGTCCTCTTCGTCGGGCACCGGCTCGAGCTCGACCATCGCCATGTTGCAGCGGGCCGGGAACGTCCCGTCCTCATCGAGCACGTAGGCGATGCCGCCCGACATGCCGGCGGCGAAGTTGCGCCCGGTTTTGCCGAGCACGATCACGACGCCGCCCGTCATGTATTCGCAGCAGTGATCGCCCGCGCCTTCGACCACGGCGACCGCACCGGAGTTGCGCACGGCGAAACGCTCGCCGGCGACGCCGCGGAAATAGCACTCGCCGCTGATCGCGCCATACATCACCGTGTTGCCGACGACGATCGACTGTTCCGGCACGACGCCTGCGTCCGGCGACGGCCGCACGATGATGCGTCCGCCGGACAGGCCTTTGCCCACATAGTCGTTGGCGTCGCCTTCGAGGTCGAGCGTCACGCCATGGGCGAGCCAGGCGCCGAAGCTCTGGCCGGCGGTGCCGGTGAGACGGATATGGATGGTGTTATCGGGCAGCCCGCCATGGCCGTAACGCTTGGCGATTTCGCCCGAGAGCATCGCGCCCGCCGTGCGGTCGGTGTTCTTGATCGCGGTCGTGATCTCGACCTGCGCTCCGCGTTCGAGCGCGGGCTGCGCCTGCGCGATGAGCTTGCGGTCGAGGACGCGATCGAGGCGGTGATCCTGCGGCTCGCACCTGTAGACGCTGACGCCGCGCGGGGCGATCGGCTTGGTGAACAGACGCGAGAAATCGAGTCCCTTCGCCTTCCAGTGTTCGAGCAGCCGCCGCTGATCGAGCATCTGCACCTGGCCGATCATCTCGTCGAAGGTGCGGAATCCCATCTCGGCCATCAGCTCCCGCACCTCTTCGGCGACGAAGAAGAAGAAGTTGATGATGTGCTCCGGCTGGCCTTTGAAGCGCCGGCGCAACACCGGGTCCTGCGTCGCCACGCCGACCGGACAGGTATTCAGATGGCACTTGCGCATCATGATGCATCCCGCCGCGATCAACGGGGCGGTGGCGAAGCCAAACTCGTCGGCGCCGAGCAGCGCGCCGACGACGACGTCGCGTCCGGTGCGGAGGCCGCCGTCAACCTGCACGGCGATGCGGCCGCGCAGGCGTTGCGCGACCAGCGTCTGGTGGGTTTCGGCGAGCCCGATCTCCCACGGACTGCCGGCATGCTTGATCGAGGTGAGCGGCGAAGCGCCGGTCCCGCCTTCGTAGCCGGAGATGGTCACGTGGTCCGCGCGCGCCTTGGAAACGCCCGCCGCGACCGTGCCCACGCCGACTTCCGACACCAGTTTCACCGAAACGTCGCCGCTCGGGTTGACGTTTTTCAGGTCGAAGATGAGCTGCGCGAGGTCTTCGATGGAATAGATGTCGTGGTGCGGCGGCGGCGAGATCAGGCCGACGCCCGGGGTCGAGTGGCGCACGCGGGCGATCGTCTTGTCGACCTTGTGGCCGGGCAATTGGCCGCCCTCGCCGGGCTTTGCGCCCTGCGCCATCTTGATCTGCATCACGTCGGAATTGACGAGATACTCGGTGGTGACGCCGAAGCGGCCGGACGCGACCTGCTTGATCGACGAACGCATCGAGTCGCCGTTCGGCAGCGGCTTGAAGCGATCGGTCTCCTCGCCGCCCTCGCCGGTGTTCGAGCGTCCGCCGATGCGGTTCATCGCGATCGCAAGCGTCGTATGCGCCTCGCGCGAGATCGAGCCGAAGCTCATCGCGCCGGTCGCAAACCGCCGGACGAGGTTCTTCGCCGGTTCGACCTCCTCGAGCGGGACCTTCGTCCGGCCATCCTCCTCCGCCGACTTGATGCGGAACAGGCCGCGGATCGTCAGCAGGTGCTCCGACTGCTGGTTGACCATCTCGGCGAAGGCGCGATAGCGCTCGGACGAATTGCTGCGCACGGCATGTTGGAGCGTCGCCACCGTCGGCGAGGTCCAGGCGTGGTCCTCGCCGCGCACGCGATAGGCGTATTCGCCGCCGACATCGAGCGCGTTGCGGTAGATGGGTGCGTCACCGAAAGCGTCGCGATGACGGCGCACCGTCTCTTCGGCGACCTCCTCGACGGCGACACCCTCGATGCGCGTCGCCGTCCCGGTGAAGAACTCGGAGACGAACTCGCTCCTGAGGCCGACCGCGTCGAAAATCTGCGCGCCGCAATAGGATTGGTAGGTCGAGATGCCCATCTTGGACATCACCTTCAGAAGGCCCTTGTCGACCGACTTGATGTAGCGCTTGACGACTTCCTTCTCGTCGAGCTTGCGCACCGCCTCTTCCTGCATGGACAGCAGGGTCTCGAAAGCGAGGTAGGGGTTGATGGCCTCGGCGCCATAGCCGGCGAGACAAGCGAAATGGTGCACTTCGCGCGGCTCGCCGGACTCGACGACGAGGCCGACAGAGGTGCGCAGGCCCTTGCGGATCAGGTGGTGATGAACGGAGGCGCAGGCGAGCAGTGACGGAATGGGAATGCGCTCGGCGCTCGCGGCGCGGTCCGAGACGATGATGATGTTGACGCCGTCGCGCACCGCCTCCTCAGCCTCGCGGCAGAGTTCGCCGATGGCGGCCCGCATGCCGGCAGCGCCGTGCTCGGCGGGCCAGACGGCGTGCAGCGTGACCGACTTGAAGTGCGGATCGCCGACTTCGGAAATCCACCGGATCTTTTCCAGGTCCTCGTTGGTGAGGATCGGCTGGCGCGCCTCCAGGCGCTTGAGGTGGGACACCCCTTCGAGATCGAACAGATTGGGGCGCGGCCCGATGATGGAGACGAGGCTCATCACCAGCTCTTCGCGGATCGGGTCGATCGGCGGGTTGGTCACCTGCGCGAAGTTCTGCTTGAAGTAGGTGAACAGCAGCTTCGGCCGGTCCGACAACGCCGAAATCGGCGTATCATTGCCCATCGAGCCGGTCGGCTCGTCGCCGGTCGCGGCCATGGGCGTCATCAGGATCTTGATGTCTTCCTGGGTGTAGCCGAACGCCTGCTGGCGATCGAGCAGCGAGAGGTTCGACCCCGCCGGCCGGCTCTTCGCCTTGGGCAGATCCTCGAGGATGATCTGCGTGCGCTGCAGCCAGTCGTGATACGGGTTGCTGCGCGCGAGCGCCGCCTTGATTTCCTCGTCGGGGATCAGGCGGCCTTCCTCCAGGTCGACGAGCAGCATCTTGCCCGGCTGCAGCCGCCATTTGGTGACGATGTCCTTTTCCGGGATGTGCAGGACGCCCATCTCCGAAGCCATGATGATGCGATCGTCGCGGGTGACGATGTAGCGCGCCGGACGCAGGCCGTTGCGGTCGAGCGTGGCGCCGATCTGACGCCCATCGGTGAAGGCGATCGCGGCCGGCCCGTCCCACGGCTCCATCAGGGCGGCGTTGTATTCGTAGAAGGCGCGGCGCTCCGCATCCATGAGCTGGTTGCCCGCCCATGCCTCCGGAATCATCATCATCACCGCATGCGCGAGCGAATAGCCGCCCTGCACCAGGAATTCGAGCGCGTTGTCGAAGCAGGCGGTGTCCGACTGCCCCTCATAGGAGATCGGCCACAGCTTTTCGATGTCCTCGCCGAACAGCGGCGACCGCGCCGACGCCTGGCGCGCCGCCATCCAGTTGAGGTTGCCGCGCAGCGTGTTGATCTCGCCGTTGTGGGCGATGTAGCGGTACGGATGCGCCAGCGACCACGCCGGAAACGTATTGGTCGAGAAGCGCTGGTGGATCAGCGCGAGGGCGCTCTCGAAGTCGGGGTCGTGGAGATCCGGATAGTAGGTGGGCAGCTGATCCGCGAGGAACATGCCCTTGTAGATCACCGTCCGGCACGACGACGAAACGGGATAATACAGCGCGGTATTGCGGCCGTGCCGTCCATAGAGCATGCCGGAAATCGACTTGCGCAGCAGGTAGATGCGACGCTCGAAGTCGTCCTCCGACAGGTCGTTCGCGCCCTGCCCGATGAACAGCTGGCGATGGACCGGCTCGGTCGGCTTCACCGACTCGCCCAGGGTGGAATTGTCGGTCGGGACATCGCGCCAACCGAGAAACTCCATGCCGGCGGCGGTGCTCTGCTCGGCATAGAGGTCCATGATCTCTTGCCGCAAGCTGTCATCATCGTGCGGCAGGAACAGCACGATGACCGCGTAGCGGCCGGGTTCCGGAAGCGAAAAGCCCCGCTCGCGCGCCTTCTTGGCGAAGAACTTGTGGGGAATCTGGACGAGAATGCCCGCGCCGTCGCCCGCGCGCGGGTCGGCCCCGACCGCGCCGCGATGCTCGAGATTGCGCACGATGGTCAGTGCGTCCTGCACGATGGCATGCGACTTCCGGCCCTTGATATCGGCGATGAAGCCGACCCCGCAGGAATCCTTGCCCAACGCCGGATCGTACAATCCGCGCGCCTCACCCGCCGCATCGAACCCCGTCGCTTCGTCGGACCGGATGCCGAACTCTGTCGCGCTCATCCTCAAATCCTCGCTTACTCGGCACATCCATATCTGCCGGCGTACCCACCTCGTTCGCAGCACCGGCTAGCGCCGCGACGCGATGGGCTTCATGTGTGGCGGGCAGCCTTCACGCCGAGCCCCCCTGCCGGCCGTGGCTGCTCCAGTTGGGCGCGCGCCGCTCGCTGCGAGCGCCGGGCGAAAAACGACCCCGGAAGGAAGTCGCGCCCCGCCAACAGGACAGCAATGCTGTCCTAAATGAGAATGCCAAAGTCTGGCCCCGCGTTCAAGCTTTTGAAACGCTCGAAACTGCCGGCTGTCCCGCTGTCCTTTCTTATTCAAATCCTAGGCCACCGAAGGCGCAACGCAAGCCCGGCTGCATTGGCCCGGCTGCACGGATTTGCACCGGCGCCGAGTCTGCCCAGCGGGCAGGCATTTAGCGCGCCAGAGGCCCCGGCATCGCCCTATTCGTACACTATTTGTTAACCTTCCTAGAGGCGGAGCGGGGTGATGACAATCCGGCGCGGCCTTCTATTTACGGCGGCGCTGCTCAATTTTGCGCCGTTCGCTGCCGCGCAGGCGGAGCACTCACCGATCCCGGAGGCCGCAAGCGGCACGCGGTCGCCGCCCGGCATTATTGCCGGCATCCGCTCCGGCGGCCCTGCATCCCGCCGCATTGCACCGCCCGGTGGCCGCATTTACGCCCAATGGCCGTTCCGGCGAGGGCGCGACGGCCGGCCGGTCCCGCCGCGGGCAATTCCCTCGGCTCCCTTGTCACGGTCGCGGGAGCTGCAGAAAGCCAAGGCTCCGCTGCCGCGTCCCCGTCCCGACGACATCACCGGCTCGATCAAGATCGTCCCGGTGGCGCCGCTGGAATAACCGGGACGCCCTGCCGGCGGGCTGCGCCGCAACCGGCGCCGCAGCCGATCCCCTGCGCGAACGCCGTTCCGACGGAACGGGAATTCGCTCCGTTTATCCAGGATTGGTCGCATTCTCTCCGGCGAACCGGTCCCGCCCCCGGATCAGGTCCGCGGGCATGCCTCGCCGGAAATGCTCAATCTCACTTACTGGCGAAACCCGTCGTTTCGACGTCCCGCGCCCGCGTTACGGTCTTATTCGCGCGCGCGGCGGCGTAGGCGGCTTCGACCGTGTCGTCAACCGAACGATCCAAGCGAAAATCGGCGAAATACCAGGGTGAAACCGCCGGGCGCACCGCGATCAGCGCCGTGCCCAATATCGCAAAAAATAGGAGAGCAAGCAGAACTTTCCAGCTCATGTGTGAGCCCCCGCGACTGCGCAGGCACTATGCAGGGCTAAAATGACAGCCACATGCGAGCAGTATCACATACGCGCGCGCGAATGTTATTTATTTCGCTTTCCCGCGACGGTTAGGTCGCGCCAAACAGGGGCATCGGCCGCAGCAAAAAAG
>JAEULX010000015.1 GCA_016793685.1 Bradyrhizobiaceae bacterium | reverse complement strand
ACCTGCCGCACACGATGACGACGCCGGGCCCTGCGGCGATCTGCGCCGCCCGTGCCTGGGTCAGCGGCGCCCCGCGGGCAGACATCAGGAGGCGCGGACGGTCGTCGTTCGCGAACGCGTCGATCGCGCGTGCGATCACATCGGGCTTCATCACCATCCCGGGCCCGCCACCCGCGGGCGTATCGTCCACGGTGCGATGGCGGTCCGGCGCAAAATCGCGCAGATCGACGGGATCGAGCGCCCACAGCCCCTTGGCCTGCGCCTTGCCGGCAAGGCTCGCGCCGAGCGGACCGGGAAACATCTCCGGAAAGATCGTGAGGACAGCGGCGCGCCACATCACCGTGCCGCCTGCAAAACATGCTCCCTCCCCCCTTGCGGGGGAGGGTTGGGGAGGGGGGTATTTCGGAGCATAGCCACCCCTCTCCCGACCGCTTCGCGGTCGACCCTCGGGTCGCGGCCCGAGGGCAGGCTCTCCCCCTCAAGGGGGGAGGTGATGTCTGGCTGTGCTCTCATCGCATGTCGTTGCTTTCCCCTCCCATGGGAGCGGGATCGAGCAATCCTT
The DNA here is from genome assembly GCA_016793685.1 of Bradyrhizobiaceae bacterium. GTDB lineage: Bacteria > Pseudomonadota > Alphaproteobacteria > Rhizobiales > Xanthobacteraceae > Rhodoplanes. The sequence goes on along the minus strand of JAEULX010000015.1, from coordinate 6,691 downwards.
CCGGCGCGTGGACGACGAGCCGCCCTCCCGCAATATCGACCACCGGAACCACTGTTGCGGTGAACGGCAGCAGCACGGTTTCACCGCCGCCCGGAGGCTGTATTTCGATCAGGTCGCCGGCGCCGAAATTCTGCACGGCGACCACCGTGCCCAGCGCCGTGCCGCCGGCATCGACCGCGGCAAGGCCGATGAGGTCGGCGTGATAATATTCGCCCTCGGCGTCCGGCTCGGGCAGCCGCTCGCGCGGCACGAACAGCTCGGCATTGTTGAGCCGCTCCGCGGCGGAGCGGTCGTTAATCCCCTTCAACCGCACGACGAGAAAACCCTTGCCGGGCCGCAGCGCTTCGATCTCGAAGCGAACGCCGTCTGCGCTTTCCAGCGGCCCATAGGTGGCAACCGCAAGCGGGTCGGCGGTGAACGGCCATAGCCGCATCTCGCCGCGGATTCCGTGCGCCGCGCCGATGCGCGCCACGCAGATGCGCTTGCTGTCCGCAGCATTTATTTGCGAGGGAACTGCTTCAGCTGTGACAGCGGATAAGTCCCTCTCCCTCCCCCCTTGAGGGGGAGGGTTGGGGAGGGGGGTATGGGGCGAGCGTGCGTTCATCCCCCTCCCGACCGCTTCGCGGTCGACCCTCGGGTCACGGCCCGAGGGCGGGCTCTCCCCCTCAAGGGGGGAGGTGATTGTTCGTTTGCTCATCGGCCAAGCACGCTAAAATCTTGCCCCGCGCCCAGAGCCATCAGCTCGCCGGAGCGGCTTCGCCCTTGGCGGCGGCTTCCGCCCGCGCCTTACGTTCCTTGCGCGGGATCGCCTTTTCGGGATTGTTGCGCGGCTTGCGCTTGCGGATGCCTGCCTCGTCGAGGAAGCGCATGACGCGGTCGGACGGTGTCGCCCCCTTGTCGAGCCACGCTTTCACTTTGTCGAGGTCGAGCTTGAGCCGGTCGGTCTGCTCCTTCGGCAGCAGCGGATTGAAATAGCCGAGGCGCTCGATGAAGCGACCGTCGCGCGGACTGCGCGAGTCGGCGACCACGATGTGATAGAACGGCCGCTTCTTGGTGCCGGCGCGGGCCATGCGGATGGCGACAGGCATTTCTAGTGTCCTTTCGTCGTTAAAACCTGGATTACTTTTTCTTTGAGCCGCCGGGGAAACCGGGGAAGGGCGGCAAACCTTTGCCGAGGCCGGGCAGGCCGCCGGGCAGTGTCGGCGGCAGTCCCGCCATGCCGGGGGGCAGGCGAGGCGGCGCGCCGGGCAAGCCTCCCGGCAGACCGCCGGGCATTTTTTCCGCGAGCTTCGCCATCTCCTCGGGGCTCGGCATGCCGCCACCGAGTCCAAGCGCATTGGCAAGGCCCGCGAGCGGTCCGCGTTTCTTGCCGCCGCCCATCGCCTTCATCATGTCGGCCATTGTCCGGTGCATCTTGAGCAGCCGGTTGACCTCCTCGACCTTGGCGCCGGAGCCTGAGGCGATACGCTTTTTCCGGCTCGCCTTGAGCAGGTCGGGATTGCGCCGCTCCTGCGGCGTCATCGAGCCGATGATCGCGACCTGACGCTTGAGCAGGCGGTCGTCGACATTGGCGTTCGCAAGCTGGTTCTTGATCTTGCCGATGCCCGGCAGCAGGCCCATCAGGCCGGACATGCCGCCCATCTTCTGCATCTGCTCGAGCTGCTCGCGCATGTCGTTGAGGTCGAACGCGCCCCGGCGCATGCGCTCGGCGGTGCGGCGGGCCTTCTCGGCGTCGATCGTCGCCGCCGCCTTTTCCACCAGCGTGACGATGTCGCCCATGCCGAGGATGCGGTCGGCGATGCGCGCCGGGTGAAAATCCTCCAGCGCGTCGACCTTCTCGCCGGTGCCCATCAGCTTGATCGGCTTGCCGGTGACCGCGCGCATGGACAGCGCCGCGCCGCCGCGGCCGTCGCCGTCGATGCGCGTGAGCACGATGCCGGTGAGCCCGACGCGTTCGTCGAACGACTGCGCGAGATTGACCGCATCCTGTCCGGTGAGCGCATCGGCGACGAGCAGCACTTCGTGCGGGTTCGCCGCGCTCCTGACCTCCGCTGCCTCCGTCATCATCGCTTCGTCGAGGGTGATGCGGCCCGCGGTATCGAGCAGCACCACGTCGTAGCCGCCAAGCCGGCCCGCTTCGAGCGCGCGCTTGGCGATCTGCACCGGCGTCTGGCCGGCGACGATCGGCAGCGTGTCGACCTGGACCTGCTGGCCGAGCACGGCGAGCTGCTCCATCGCCGCCGGGCGACGGGTGTCGAGCGAGGCCATCAGCACCTTGCGCTTGGCGAGGTCGGTCAGGCGCTTGGCGATCTTGGCCGCGGTCGTGGTCTTGCCCGAGCCCTGCAAGCCGACCAGCATGATCGGCACCGGGGCCGCCGCGTTGAGGTCGATCGGATCGGCCGTCGCCCCCAGCGTCTCGACGAGCTGGTCGTGCACGATCTTCACGATCATCTGGCCGGGCGTCACCGACTTGATGACTTCGACGCCGACCGCGCGCTCCTTCAGCTTGACGATGAAATCGCGCACCACGTCGAGCGCGACGTCGGCTTCCAGGAGGGCCCGCCTTACCTCGCGCGCAGCGGCGTCCACGTCGGCGGCGGTGAGCGCGCCGCGCCGCGTCAGCCGGTCGAGAATGCCGGACAGCTTGTCCGAAAGGGCTTCAAACATGCAGAGCCTTCATTTCTCGCTTATTCGTTCATCATTCCCGGTTCGCGCCCGGGAATGACGGAAATGGGTACTTGCGGCCGCAAATCCAACGTCAAACACCAATCGCGCCCGAGGGCGCATCGCGCTGTCGGGCGTTGACCTCCGGCCTCCGGGACCGGTCGGCGTGTCTCAATCACGGCTCTTGTCGAGAGCGGGTGGAACCTAACCCCTTGCGCAAGCACACGTCAATGGGGCTTTCCGGCCGTCTCACTCCATCGTCGAGCCGGCCTCCCCGAGCGGGGAGCGCGGTCGCGCGCCGACCCGTTCCAGAATCGAGATGACCTGGCCGACCCGCCCCACGGGAACGTCCCGGTGCGCGTGCGTCTTGAATTCACGGGCGACGAACGCGCAGGCCTGCGCGAGTTCCGCTTCCGTCACTCCGGTGGCGATGATCTCGGCGACCGTCGCATCGTCGATGGGATGAACGGCGGCGACCACCGCGTCGCGCGTCAGCTCCGACATGGATCCTCCCGCGGGCCTGGCCCTGCCGCGCGACCCCGTCCCGGTCTTGTGCCGGCTCCGCCACTGATTAACTTCAGGCCGTCTTGTTCAGGCCGTCTTGTTCAAGCCGTCTTGGCACAGGATCAACCCGCGCAGACATAGCGGCATGGCGCTGACCCGTCGAGGTTTGTTCTCGTCTTTGAGCGGGCTTGCCGCGCTTGCGGTGGCGGGCGTGACCGGCCGCGCCGCGGTGGCCCGCTACTATGATGGGCCGGTTTCCGACCATTTCGACGGCACCTATTTCGTCGATCCGCACGGCACACAGCCGAAAAGCATCGCCGACCTGGTTCGCTGGTGGGGCAGTCGCAGCGGCGAGCGCTGGCCCGCGTGGGCGCCGAGCCCGTATCGCGACCGCCCGCCGCCGCGCGTCGACGGCAAGGCGCTGCGCATCAGCTATGTCGGCCACGCGAGTCTTCTTCTGCAGACGGCGGGACTGAACATACTGATCGATCCGGTATGGTCCGAGCGCGCCTCGCCGTTCGCCTTTGCCGGCCCCAGACGGGTCAACGAACCCGGCATTGCGCTCGAGGCTTTGCCGCCGATCGACGCCGTGCTGGTCTCGCACGCCCACTACGACCACCTCGACGTCGCCACGCTGTCGCGGCTCGCCGAGGCGCACGGGCCGCGCGTCGTCACCCCGCTCGGCAACGACGCGATCATGCGCGCGCACGATCCGGCGATCGCGGCGGAGCCCTATGACTGGCACGACCGCGTTGCGCTCGGGCCCGGCCTGGACGTCACCTTCGTTCCGCTGCGCCACTGGTCGGCGCGGGGCCTGCTCGATCGCAACAAATCGCTGTGGGCCGGCTTCGTGCTGGAAACGCCGGCCGGGCGCGTTTTCCACGTAACCGACTCCGGATACGGCGACGGCTTTCGCTTTCGCGAGGCTCGCGAACGCTACGGCCCGTTCCGCCTCGCCATCCTGCCGATCGGCGCCTACGCGCCGCGCTGGTTCATGCGCGACCTGCACATGGACCCGCATGAGGCGGTGCAGGCGTTTTTCGATAGCGGCGCGGAGCTTGCGCTCGCCCACCATCATGGGACGTTCAAGCTGACCGACGAGGCGATCGACGCGCCGGCGCGGGAGCTAGCGACCGCCTGTCGCACCGCAGGCGTCGGACGCGACATTTTTCGGGTGCTGCAGCCCGGCCAGGTATGGGAATTGTGAGTTTCGACCCGCTCGGTTGGGATATTCGCCAGTATTTGGGAATCGGTGAAAGACGCAGGCGCGCGCCGCGCGGCGCCTGCGGCTTGCTGAACGGTTGATCCGCAGCGCAGGGCAGGGCAAGACGGGTGCAGGAAACGTCCTGAACGACGGCCAGAAAGGTCGCGCTCGATGCCTGCCGCCCAGCACATCAATCCGAAATCCGACATCGAAATCTCGCAAGGAGCGCAGAAGCGCCCGATCGTCGAGGTGGCGCGCGAAAAGCTCGGCATCGCGCCGGAAAACCTCGAGCCTTACGGGCACTACAAGGCGAAGGTCTCGCTCGACTATATCCGCTCGCTGCAGGACCGGCCGAACGGCAAGCTCGTGCTGGTCTCCGCCATGACGCCGACCACCGCGGGCGAGGGCAAGACGACGACGACGGTCGGCCTCGCCGACGCTCTCAATCAGCTCGGCAAGCGCGCGATGGTGTGTCTGCGCGAGCCGAGCCTCGGTCCGGCCTTCGGCATGAAGGGCGGCGCGGCGGGCGGCGGCTATGCCCAGGTCGTGCCGATGGAGGACATCAATCTCCATTTCACCGGCGACCTGCACGCCATCACCGCGGCCCACAATCTGCTCACCGCGCTGATCGACAACCATCTCTATTGGGGCAACGAACTGCGGCTCGACGGGCGGCGCGTGGTGTGGCGCCACGTGATGGACATCAACGATCGTTCGCTGCGCGAGATCGTCTGTTCGCTCGGCGGCGTCGGCAACGGGTATCCGCGCGAAACCGGTTTCGACATCACCGTCGCCTCCGAGGTGATGGCCATCTTCTGCCTCGCGCGCGATCTCGAAGACCTCAAGACGCGGTTGGGAAACATCGTCGCCGCCTATACGCGCGAGCGCGCGCCGCTTCATGCCCGCGATTTCAAGGCGCATGGCGCGATGGCGGCGCTGCTGAAGGAGGCGCTGGCGCCCAACCTCGTGCAGACGCTGGAGGGCACGCCGGCGTTCGTCCATGGCGGGCCGTTCGCCAACATCGCCCACGGCTGCAATTCGGTGCTCGCGACCACCACCGCGCTCAAGCTCGCCGACTACGTCGTCACCGAGGCCGGCTTCGGCGCCGATCTCGGCGGGGAGAAGTTTCTCGACATCAAATGCCGCAAGACCGGGCTCGCGCCGGACTGCGTCGTGATCGTCGCCACCATCCGCGCGCTCAAGATGCACGGCGGCGTGAAAAAGGAGAACCTCAAGGCCGAGAACCTGAAAGCCGTGGAGGCGGGCCTGCCGAACCTGCGGCGGCACATCGAGAACATCCGCAAGTTCGGCCTTGTCCCGATCGTCGCCCTCAACCGCTTCAGCGCCGATACGCCGGCCGAAGTTCGGCTGGTGCAGGACGCGTGCGTGCGGTTCGGCGTGGAGGCGCCGGTCGCCGATCACTGGGCCGAAGGGGGAGCGGGAGCGCTCGATCTCGCGCGCACGGTCGTCGCCACCATCGACGCCGGCAAAGGCAAGCTCGAACTGCTCTATCCCGACGAAATGCCGTTGATCGAGAAGATCCGCACGGTTGCGTGCGAGATCTACCGGGCCAAGGACATTTCGGTGGAGAAGTCCGTGCGCGATCAGCTTGCGAGCTACGAAAGCATGGGTTTCGGCAATCTACCGGTCTGCATCGCCAAGACCCAGTACAGCTTCGCGACCAATCCCGATCTCAAGGGCGCCCCGAACGATCATATCGTGCCTATCCGCGAGGTGCGCCTCGCCGCGGGGGCGGAGTTTGTCGTCGCCATCTGCGGGGATATCATGACCATGCCCGGGCTGCCGAAATCGCCCGCCGCCAACGCGATCGATGTCGGACCGGACGGCAAGATTACGGGGTTGTTCTGACAGGTTTGGCGAATTCGTTGTAGTGTATGGAAATTGCGTTCCGGCGCGCGCTTCGGCGCGCGGCCAGGAGCGGGATCAAGCCAGGCCCCGTACCGGCGACGCTTGTTAGCGCGCCGCCGTCGGGGACAGAAGAATGCTGAAGGAAATGCTGGACGACAGCCGCGGACGGACACGCCGCCCGCCGAAGACTCCGAAGGGCCGTCAGGTCGACCCGCGCGCGCTCGAAGAGGTGCGGGTCCTGCTCGGCGCCCGGCCGCGCCGGCGCGACCTGCTGATCGAATATCTGCACCTGTTGCAGGATCGGGTCGGCCACCTGTCCGCGCCGCATCTCGTCGCGCTGGCGAGCGAATTGCGCCTCGCGCTCGCCGAGGTCTACGAGGTCGCCACCTTCTATGCGCATTTCGACGTGGTGACGGACGATGCGCCGCCGCCCGCGGTCACGGTGCGGGT
>JAEULX010000003.1 GCA_016793685.1 Bradyrhizobiaceae bacterium | reverse complement strand
TTTCCCGCCGGAAACGAAACGACCGAAGATGCGGTCGAGCAGTCCGCCGAAATCGTCCATCACCAGGAAGAAGGCAGGCACGAAGACCAGCGTCAGAAACGTCGAAATGACGAGGCCGCCGATCACGGCGATGGCCATCGGCGAGCGGAACTCGCCGCCGGCGCCTACGGCGAGCGCGGCCGGCATCATGCCTGCGGCCATTGCCAGCGTCGTCATGATAATGGGTCGCGCCCGCTTGACGCCGGCGTCGATGATCGCCTCGGTGCGTTCCGCGCCTTTCGCCATGGCCTCGATCGCGAAGTCGACCAGCATGATGGCGTTCTTGGTGACGATGCCCATGAGCATCAACAGGCCGATCGCCACCGGAAGATTGAGCGAGTTGCCGGTGATGAGCAGGGCGATGACCGCGCCGCCGATCGACAGCGGCAGCGAGAACAGAATGGTGACCGGCTGCAGGAAACTGTGGAACAGGAGCACCAGCACCGCATAGACCATCATCAGGCCTTTCGACATGACCGGGGCAAACCCGTCCATCAGCTCCTTCTTGGCTTCCGAATCGCCGGACTGCAGAACCTCCACGCCCTTGGGCAGGGATTTCATCACCGGCAGTTCTTCGATGTCCTCGTCGGCCTTGCTCTGCGCCGTGGTGCCGACCAGGTCGGCTTCGATCTTCACCGAACGCTGGCGGTCATGCCGCGAAATCGTCGCCGGCCCTTGGCCAAGCTGAATGTCGGCGATGGCGAGGAGCGGCACCGTGGTCCCGCGCAGCGTCGGCACGCGCAACTGTTCGAGCACCTGACGGTCGGCGCGGCCGGATTCGCCGATCATGACGCGGATCGGCACCAGGCGATCGCCCACATCGAATTTCGCGAGGCGCGGGCCGACGTCGCCGACGGTGGCGACCCGGACGGTCGCGGCCAGCGTCTCGGTGGTGACGTTCAAGCGGGTTGCAAGCGCCTTGCGGGGAATGATGCGCAGCTCGGGACGGTCGAGCGCCGCCGTGGAGACGACGTTGGCGACGGACGGGAGCCGCCGCATCTGGTTGGCGAGTTCCGCCGCGACATTGGCCACCGTCCCGCCGTCCTGGCCAACGACGATCCGCGAAATCGTCCGCTGGCCGTTTTCGTCGAGGAACCAGTAGCGGATGTCGGGAACGTCGGCGAGATCGCGGCTGATCGCCTGCTCGAGCTGCGCCTGGGTCTCGGAGCGATCGTCCTTGGGAACGTAGTTGATGATCAGCGCGGCGGTGTTGACCTCGGTGGTCTTCGGCGGAATGCGTCCGCCGTCGATGAAGACGCTGCGCACTTCCGGCCGCCGCTTGAGCAGGGCGACGATCTTCTCGGTCACGGCCTGGGTGTCGGCCAGCTGCGTGCCCGGCGGAAGCTCGATGGCGAGCATCGAACGGCCGGTGTCGAGCTGCGGCATGAACCCCTGGGGCAGAAGCTTCAGCCCCAGCAGCGACAGCACGAACAGCACCAGTCCGACGGCGACGGTGATGTAGCGCATGCGCACCGAGGTGTTCAGCAATTTGATGTAGAGCCGCATGACCGGACCGGGCGGCTTTTCCACGTGCTTCTTCGGCCGCAGGAAGTAGGCCGCGAGCATCGGCGTCACGAGGCGCGCTACCAGCAGCGAGAACAGCACCTGGACCGACACCGTGATGCCGAACTGCTTGAAGAACTGTCCGGCGATGCCGGGCATGAAGCTCGCCGGCATGAACATCGCGACGATGGTGAGGCTGATCGCCACCACCGCCAGGCCGATCTCGTCGGCCGCCTCCATCGACGCGTCATAGGGCGATTTGCCCATCTGAATGTGGCGTTCGATGTTCTCGATCTCGACGATGGCGTCGTCGACCAGGATGCCGGTGCTCAGCGTGATGGCGAGGAGCGTGACGAGATTGAGCGAGAATCCGAGCAGGTCCATCACCCAGAAGGCGGGGAACACCGAGAGCGGCAACGCCACCGCGGCGATGATCGTCGCCCTGATGTCGCGCAGAAACAGGAAAACGACGATGATGGTGAGCGCCGCGCCCTCGAGCAGCGTCTGCATCGCGTTGTGGTAGTTCTCGCGCGTGAAATCGACCGAACTGTCGATCGTCCGGATCTCGACGTCGGGATAATTTTGCTTGATCTGCGCCAGCCGCTCGTCGACCGCGTTGGCCACCCGCACGTCGCTCGCGCCCTTGGCGCGGTAGACCGCGAACGCGACCACCGGCTCGTCGTCCACGCGGGCGAAATAGCGCGGATCGGCCACGGTATCGGTGACGACGCCCAAGTCGTCGAGACGCACCTCGCCGCCCGCGGGCAGGCTGAGCGTCGTTCCGGCAAGCGCGTCGAGCGTCGTCGCCCCGGCGATGGTGCGGATCGATTGATCGCGCCCGCCGATTTCGGCGCGTCCTCCGGCGAGATCGACGTTGCTCTTGAGCAGTCGTTCGCTGATGTCGGCCGCCGTCAGCCCGAGCGCCTGCAAGCGATCGGGGTTGAGCGAAACCAGAATTTCGCGATCGACGCCGCCGATGCGCTCGACCTGGGCGACGCCTTTCAGGCCCTGCAAAGCGCGTTTGACCACGTCGTCGACGAACCACGACAGCTGCTCGGGCGTCTTTCCCGGCGCGATCGCCGCATAGGTCACGATGGGAAGCGGAATCACCTCCTGGCGCTGGACCAGAGGCTCGGTGATGCCGCTCGGCAGGTTGGCGCGGACGCGCGTAATCGCATCCTTGACATCGTTGAGCGCGCGGTCGGGGTCGGCATCCAGATTGAAGGTGATTGTCGTTATCGACATTCCGTCGGTGATATTGGAATCGATGTGATTGACGCCGACGATCGCCGCAACCGCATCCTCGATGGTCTTGGCGACCTGCGCCTCGAGTTCGGACGGAGAGGCGCCGAACTGGCTCACGACCACGGAGACGATCGGCACCTCGACCGCCGGGTAGCGGGTGATCGGCAGCTTGTTGAAGCTGAACCAGCCGAGCAGCAAGGCGATGATCGAGAAGACGATGGCCGGGAGCGGCCGCCGAATCGAGTAGGCGGATATGTTCACGTCACAGCGCTCCCGACTGGTAGCCGTTTTCGTCGCGCGAGACCGGATTCACCTTTTCCCCGTTGCGCAGCGACCCTCCGGCATTCGCGATGACGGTTTCGCCATCGCCTACCCCGTCCAGCACCTGCACGGCGTCGCCCGACATCAGCCCGACCCGAATTTTCCTGGTTTCCACCACGTTGTTCCGCACGACCTGCACGCTCGCCCCCTCGGTGCGGAAATAGACCGCCGAACGCGGCACCGAGACGCCATCGCAACTGCGTTCGGCATCGATCGCCGCCCGCGCAAACGTTCCTGCGCGCAGCGACGGATCGCTTTCGATCTGGACCCGGACCGACCCCAGCTGACTGACCGGATTGACTTCGGATGGCACCTGGCGGACCCGGCCCGGCAGGTCGCGGCCGTCTTCGAGTTCGACCCGCGCCGGCATATCGGCTTTGAGGATGGGAATGTAGATGCTCGGCACCTGAGCGATCATGTCGATGTCGCCGTCGACCGCAATCCGGAACAACGGGTCGGGCGAGCGCGCCGACGCCACGGCCCCGAGCGTCGCTTCGCTCTTGATCACGGTACCGTTGACCGGCGACGTCATGGTGACGCTCGCACCGTCCGGACGGGTCAGGCGGGCAAGCTCCTGCCCGGCCGTGACGCTGTCGCCCTCGGCGGCCATGATCTTGGATACGCGAAAGCCTTCGACCTCGGGCATGACCCGCGCCTCGGTCTTGGGCAGCAGAATGCCGTTGACGCGGATCGTGCGGCTGAAGCAGCCGTGCCGCGCCTTGGTGACGATCGCCATGACGCCCGGCTTGCTCTTGGCGTTGGGCGGTTCGGCGGAACTGGCCGGGCCAAGGCCCGCCGCGGCGACCGCCGCGACGAGGAACACATGCCGCACCACCACCGGTATTCTTCTGCTCGCAAAATCCATGCGAATGCGTCACCCGCTTGTTCGGACGGATACTGCCGTTGCGACCTATGCACGGCATCTCCGCATTGACAACACCGAATTCGACCGCCGCCTTTTCCTTGCAGAAAAAGCCGCTCAGCCTTTCCTCGCCTCGACGGCGAGCCGCTCGCGATCGACGGAAATGCGGCCGCGGCCCAGCGTCACGATGCCGCTCGCGCGCCACTCCTGAAGCTGGCGATTGACGCTCTCGCGCGTGACCCCGACCAGCCCGGCGAGTTCATCCTGGGTGATCTGCACCTCGGCGCCGAAGTCCTGGACAAGCGCATCGAGGCGGCGAGCGAGCCGCACCGCAAGCGGCAGAAACATCATCTCCTCAGTGCGCTCGTTGGTCGAGCGCAACCTTGCGCACAACAACTCGATGATGCGGATGGCCAGCCGCCCGTCGCGCTCGAGCGTTCCGAGAAAATCGGCGCGCGGAAGCACGAACAATTCCGCATCCTCCTGCGCGACGGCGTCGGCCGTGCGCGGACGGCCGTCGAGCACGGCGATCTCGCCGAACAGATCGCCCGCCCCAAAGACTTCGATGGTCAGGCGCTCGCCTCCGGTGGTCCCGGTCTCGATGCGGATTTGACCGCGACGCACGCCGTACAACGCATCGCCGGGGTCGCCCTTGACGAACAGCGTCTGGCCCGCCGGCAGCCGCCGCGTCTGGCACAGGCGCGCCAACGCCCCGATCGCCTCGGCGCCCAGCCCGGAAAACAACGGGTTCATCCCGAGAATGGTGGCGAAATCCAGCGGCTTGCTCATCAATGACCTTACCCGTTTCGATTCAGGTCTAGCCTGGCGCTGCCAGTACCGGTAGCGGCCGCCGCCGCTGGCGAGCATAGAACGAACCGCGAGGCCGTCAAACGTGTCGCCGGCCTGCCGCCCGCTCGACCCCGCGCCTGCGTCCGCGCCCAACGCCCGTTCGAGGCCTTGCTTGACGAAAACGACATCCCAATTCCAAGGAGGCGTACACATGCATGCGTCGCACCCCAGCCAGTTTGCGCCACCCGTGCGTCGGTGCATCCACGCAGCGGCTGGGGCACAATGAACATTCGGCCCAGGGAAAAACTGCGCATGCCATTGCCAAAATCACTTCCGCCAGACGATCGGCGCGGCGGGTTTTCCGGGATCGAGACCTGGGTCTTCGACCTCGACAACACCCTCTACCCCCATCATCTGAATCTGTGGCAGCAGGTCGATGTGCGGATCCGCGATTACATCGTGAAGTTCCTCGACGTGACGCACGACGAGGCCTTTCGCCTGCAAAAGGACTATTATCGGCGCTACGGCACGACCCTGCGCGGGCTGATGGTCGAGCACGGCATGAAGCCCGACGACTTCCTCGACTTCGTCCACCAGATCGACCATACGCCGATCGAACCCAACCCGGCGCTCGGTTCGGCGCTCAAAGAGCTGGCCGGCCGCAAACTCATCCTCACCAACGGGACGCGCCCGCACGCCGAAGCCGTGATGCGCCGGCTGGAGGTGCACGAGCATTTCGAGGACGTCTTCGACATCGTCGCCGGCGAACTCGAACCAAAGCCGATGCCGCAGACCTACGAACGCTTCCTCGCCCGCCATCGTGTCGATCCGCACAGGGCGGCGATCTTCGAGGACCTCGCCCGCAATCTCGAGGTTCCCCACGCGCTCGGAATGACGACCGTGCTCGTGGTGCCGGAGCGCACCCGCGAAGTGTTCCGCGAGGACTGGGAACTCGAAGGACGGGATGCACCGCATATCGACCACGTCACCGACGACCTCGTCGGGTTCCTCCGTTCGCTCAGCATGCCCACTGCCTCGACGGTATGAGCCGCGAATGGACGGCGACCGCTCGCGCCGTATCGACACCCCGGGCGTCACTTGCGGCGCTTGCTCCTGTTGATCGCCACGCGCTTGGTCTCATCCGTACGTCGAAGGGTGACCGCGCGGCCAGTTTGCCAGCCGAGGCGCCGGTAGAACCGACGCACCCGGGAGTATTGCCAGCAACCGGCTCAATGCCTCTGTTAGGTAGCTCACAGGGCACGGTTCCATCGGGTATCGGTCTCAGATGTCCCCTTGACTCGCCTTGCGCCTGCACCGACAAGCGGTCGCCATTGACCCGGGGAACCCGCATGACTTACGCCGACCTCGCGAAAACCATCGACGACGCCTTCGAACAGCGCAACGAAATCGGCCTGACAACCAAGGGCGCGGTGCGCGACGCCGTCGAGACCGCGCTCGATCTGCTCGACGCCGGCAAAGCGCGCGTCGCCGAGAAGCAGTCCGACGGGTCCTGGCGGGTCAATCAATGGCTCAAGAAGGCGGTGCTCCTGTCGTTCCGCCTCAACGACATGAGCATCATCCCCGGTGCGCCCGGCAAGGCGGCGTGGTGGGACAAGGTGCCCTCCAAGTTCGACGGCTGGAGCGAAGCGCGCTTCCGCGACGCCGGCTTTCGCGCGGTGCCGGGGGCGATCGTGCGCCGCTCGGCCTATGTCGCGCCCGGCGTCGTGTTGATGCCCTCCTTCATCAATCTCGGCGCCCATGTCGACAGCGGCACCATGATCGACACCTGGTCGACGGTCGGCTCCTGCGCCCAGATCGGCAAGAACTGCCACATTTCCGGCGGGACCGGGATCGGCGGCGTGCTCGAGCCGTTGCAGGCCGGACCGGTGGTGATCGAGGACAACTGTTTTATCGGCGCGCGCGCCGAGGTCGCCGAAGGGGTGATCGTGCGCGAGGGGGCGGTGCTCTCGATGGGGGTTTTCATCGGCGCCTCGACCCGAATCATCGACCGCGAGACGGGCGCGGTGCTGCAGGGCGAAGTGCCGCCCTACTCGGTCGTCGTATCGGGCACGATCCCCGGCAAGCCGCTGCCCGACGGCTCGCCCGGACCCGGTCTCTACTGCGCGGTGATCGTCAAGCGCGTCGACGCCAAGACCCGCGCCAAGACCAGCATCAACGAGTTGCTGCGCGACTGAGCGCAGCGTCGCCGTCTCATCGCCCGGAGCGCTGACCCTTGGACTGGGACTATCTCCTCTGGAGCTTCGACGGCCGCATCAGCCGCCGGACCTTCTGGATCGGCCTGGCGACGGTCGGATTGATCGAGCTCGCCTTTCACGTCGCCGCCCAATCGCTGGACCAGGACCGGCTCAGTTCGATCATCAGCCTCGCCTTCGGCTTTCCGGAGTTTGCGATCCTCGC
>JAEULX010000276.1 GCA_016793685.1 Bradyrhizobiaceae bacterium | reverse complement strand
TGGCGATACTTTGACAATCGCGGCGCTTTGACCAAGGCGGCGCTTTGACCACGGCAATGCTTTGAGCATGGCGACACTCGGAAATCGCCGGCAGATTTGCGCGGGTTCACGCACCCAATCCTGCTTCGCCCCGACTTGATGGGCCTGGACGAGGTCGCGAGACCCGGCATAAACATGGCGCATGGCCGCCTATGGGCTCTATACGCACATCCAATCCAACAAGCGCCGCTCCGTCGCGCTGCTGGTGAGCCTGTTCCTGCTCGTCTACCTGCTCGTCTATGCCGGCGCGCTCGCGGGTGAGGCTTTCTCCTACGATGCTTCGCTGCAATGGCTTTTGCGCCGGGCCTGGCGCGATTTCCTGCTCGCGGCGCCATGGGCGACCATCGGTACGGCCGTGTGGATCGTCTTCGCCTATTATTTTCATCAGAATATCATCGACGCCGTCACCGGCGGCCACGCGGTGACGCGCAAGGAACAGCCGCGCCTCTACAATCTCCTGGAAAATCTGTGCATCTCGCGCGGCATTCCGATGCCGGCGCTGAAGGTGATGCAGAGCGATGCGCTCAATGCCTTCGCCACCGGCATGAACGAAAAGCAATACGCGATCACGGTGACGACCGGGTTGCTCGGCAGGCTCGACGACGCCGAAACCGAAGCGGTTCTCGGCCACGAGTTGACCCATGTCCGCAACGGCGATGTGCGCATGATGGTGATCGCGGTGGTCATCGCCGGCGTGATCGCCTTCTTCGCCGAATTGCTGTTCCGGATGTGGTTCAACACCGGCTTCGGCTGGCGCAGCCGGCGGTCGGATAATGGCGACAGCAGCGACCGCGGCAAAGGCGGCGCCGGCGCCGCGCTTCTCATCGCCGCCGTGCTGATTGCCCTCGCCTGGCTCTTGTCGGCATTGATACGCTTCGCCCTGTCACGATCGCGCGAATTCCTTGCCGACGCCGGCTCGGTCGAACTGACCAAGAATCCGGACGCGATGATTTCCGCATTGCGCAAGATCGAAGGCCGCGGCGAACTTCCGGGTGCGACCTCCGCGGTGATGGAAATGTGCGTCGACAATCCGCGGTCGGGCTTCGCCGATCTGTTTGCGACGCATCCTTCGATCGACAGCCGCGTCGAGGCGCTCGTCAAATACGCCGGCGGCCACGATCCGGGGCCGATCGCATTGCCGCCGCCGGAAGACGCCACGCCGCCGGAAGAAGCCGCGCCTTCAGAGGACGCCGCGCCGCGCCCCGCCTCTGCTCCCGAGACTCCTGCGGCCCCCTACCCCGGGCCCTGGTCGAGCGGCGCCGAGGCTTCGTCGAATACGCCGCCCACGCCACCCTTGCCCGGACCGTGGGGTCCGCATCGCTGAAGCATGTCCGGCGGGCCCGCCTAGTCGACGCCCAGGCTTTCCCGCAGCCTAAGAACTTGCGGGCGGAGGCGCTCGCAGCTCAGCTCGCGCTCGAAGCGCGCCACGTCCGCCCGCGTCGGGACGGCGCGCAGCCGAACCAGCGTTTCCTGGTCCTTCTGGCAATCATCGGGGCGCCGCGCGGCGGCATTTCCGCCATCCTGTTTCGGCTGCGGAACGGCGGCGCTGACGCCGCTCTGGGGCAGGCTATTTGCCGTGTCTTCGATCGGGATCGCCGGGGCGACAGCGGTTGCGCCCGTAGCCGCAGGCAGTTCGCCGACGACGCTTTCGCGCAGGCGCACGACCTGCAGCTTGAGCCGTTTGCAAGTGAGTTCCCGCTCCAGCCGAATGATCTCGTCCCGCACCGGATTGGCGCGCAACCGCGCGAGTTTTTCCTCTTCCTGCTTGCACGGATCGACCGCGATCGCCGACGCGGCCGGAGCGACCTTGAGATCATCTTCCTCCGGCTTGGGCTCGAGCCTCGCCTGTCGATCCTTGCGCTGGGGCTTTGGCTCGCTCTTTGCCTGATCCCTCGGCGGCTGGACCTTGGGCTCGCTCTTCAACTGGTCCTTCGGCGGCGGGGCCCTGGACACCGACTCGCTGTCGTCGCGGTTTTGCGGCTCACGTGCAGCGATGACCGAGGGCACCGCTTTTTCCGCGGTCTCTTTCAGCTTCGCGAGTTGCGCCCTGGCGAGGCCCGCGTAGTAGCCGGTGCTGTGCGCCTGGAGGAACGACTCCCACGCCTGCTGCGTGCCGATGCGTTCGGCGAATTCGTAATCGCGCTGGATGTCGTAGCGCGAGTCGCCGGAGCCTACTCTCGCCAACGCGGGAGCCGGCTGATCGGGAGCCTTGACCAGCGCGATCGTCGTTCCGCCCAGCGAACCGTAAACGAACGGCTCCTGCCGGTTCGTGGTCGTTTTCATGACTTCGTCGCGAACCCGGCCGAAGGCGATCCGGATGTCGAGGCCCGGCTCGAAAAGATGCTTCATCAGCGAGGTGGTGAACGGGCTGTTCGGCCCGGCGCCGTCATAGGAGACCGAGCCCGCCTTGGCCGCATAGGCGATCAGCGTATTGCCGGCGCTGGGTTCGACCGTGGCGAGGCCGCCCGTCACCGCCCGCGCAGCAAATGCGCGCTGCATTCTGCGCAGAAACGGATTGTCCCGACAGGCGTCGAGAATGATGAGCCGCAGTTGCTTGACCGGCTCCACCGCCAGGATGAGCCGCTCGAGCGAGATCGCCTCGTCGTCGGCGTCATAGTCGCTGCGCAGCTTGGCATCGACCGGAATGAGATAGTTGGAGCCGCGAATTTCGATGCCGTGCCCGGCGAAATACACCACGGCGATATCGGCGTCCTGCGCCGTGAACATGAATTCTCGCAGCGCGCGCTTGAACTCCACCACGCCGAGATCGGTGCGCGATTCGACGACGTCGAACCCGGCCTTCTCGAACATGCGCGTCATCGCCGCAGCGTCGTTGACGGTGTTCGTCAGGCTGGAGGCATTCTGATACGCCGCATTGCCGATCACGAGCGCCACGCGCCGTTCGGCCATGGCGGCCGTCGCCGAAACGGCGACGAGCACCAAGCCAACCAACGCGGCTGCTATGGAGAAAAGGCGTAGTCGCATCCTCGCCTCCAAATTGCACTCCCTCGTCAACGTCGCCGCTTGCTCTTCCGCGGCCGCGGCCTGCGCCCAGTTTCCGTCACCGTCACTTTGATCGGCTTGGACATGACCGGCGGGTCATGCGGCACGTGGTTTTCATCGCCGAGCAGGAGCTGCAGTGTGTGAACGCCCAACGGGAGCGTGACCTTGGCCTCCGTTTGACCGGCTCCGAAATGCAAATGGTTGAAGTCGTTCGGAATAGGTTGATCGAGTGGCGGCACCGGGGTGTCGATCAAAAGATGGTGATGCCCGGTATTGGCTTTAGCGGCCCCCGCCGGCGCCACGCCCATGTTGACGAGCCCGAAACGGATGATCGGCGTCTGCGATACGTAACCGCCGTTGGTCGGATAGACGAAGTAAACCTTCGCATCGGCGGGAGCGGGATGGCGCCGAGACGGCGGCGGAGCCGCCGAGGCCGCAGCCGGCGCCGCGCCTTCTTCCACGACCCGGACCCGGATTTTCGGCGAGTAAAGCGGCGGCGAATGCGGAATGTGGTCTTTGTCTGCAAACACAAGCTGCAGCGTGTGTTCGCCCGGCGCCAGCGTCACCTCGGCTTCGGTCTGCCCCGCACCGAAATGCAGATGATTGAAGTCGTTCGGAATGGGCTGATCGAGCGGCGGCAAGTCGGTGTCGATCAAGAGATGATGGTGGCCCGCATTGGCGCGTTCCGAACCGGCCGGCGCAACGCCCATGCCGCGCAGTCCGAAATGAATCGTGGGCTTGGTCGGAATCGTGGCGCCGTCCTTGATGTCAATGAAATAGACTGCGGCTCCCGGCGGCGACGCCACCGGCCCACCCTTCGGCTGATCCTGGGCATGAACCGCACCGGTTGCCGCGCCCAAAGCCACCGTGACCAACACAATCAAATTTCGCAGCACGAGCCTGACCCTCCAGAGAGTGCATCGCAGCATCGACGCGACCGATCTTGATCGAACTTATTCCCGCTTGTCGGTGACCTACATCTCATACCGTCAACCGCGTGTCGCTATTCCTGGATTGCGACAAAAGGGGTGAGGCTGCGATTGATTATTGTCCGACTTTCCCATCGTGCATAGGATGCCGCGAACAAAGGCGCGGTTCATCGAGTGGGCGACATTGTCGCGGAGTGACGAGGGCGTCCCAAAGCACCGCAAGCGCTGCGCCGCCTCGGCAGCTTCTGGGCTCTCGCACGTGTCATTTTCTCGCCTATCGGCGAGCCAACAGGAAGCAAAAAATGAAGTGGCGCCTGGCACTTCTCCTTTTTTTGATTGTCGGCGCACTGACCGGGTCGGCGTTCGCCCAGCCGACGACGGCCACCCGGCCGGAGCCGCGCATGGCCCTGCTCATCGCCAATGCCAATTACCGCGATTCCGACGTGAGGCTGACCAATCCGGTCAGGGACGCACGCGCGCTTGCCGAGGAGCTGCGGCGCGACGGCTTCGAAGTCGTGCTCAAGGAAAATCTCGGCAAGGAGGATATGCAGCGGACAATCGACCAGTTCGCGGCGACGGTTCCGTCCGGCGCGACGGTTCTGTTTTACTTCAGCGGGTTCGGCATTCAGGTCAACCGCCAGAACTATCTTATCCCGATTGACGCGAGAATCTGGGCGGAACGGGACGCCCAGCAAGACGGCATCAGCGTCGAGCGGACCCTCGGCCAGATTCACGCGAAGGGCGCAAAAGTTCTACTGCTGATTATCGACGCCTCGCGCAAAAATCCGTTCGAGCGACGCTTCCGCAGCTATTCCGCGGGACTCTCGGCGACGGCCGTTCCCGAGCGCACGGTCGCGATCAGCAGCGCCTCGCTCGACAAGGCGCATGATGACGTCGACGCCAATCCGAGCTTGTTCATGAGCGAACTGCTGAAGGAGATGCGCGCACCCCGCCAGTCCACGGCCGAGCAGGTGTTTCTGCGCGCCCGTAACGGCGTTGCCCGGACGTCGAAAGGCGACCAGGTGCCGTGGATATCGTCCTCCTTGACCGACGACTTCTTTTTCAACCGGCCGAGCGCCGAAGCCGCGGCGCCGCCTCCGCCTGCCGAACCGGCGCCGGCGCCAGCGCGTAGAGCCGAACGGCCCGCTCCTGCTCCCCCTCCCGCTCCGCCAAAGGCGGCGTCCGAACCGCCGGCGCAGACGGCGCAGGCGAACCCGCCGAGCGGCAGCATGCCGGGCGAAACCTTCCGCGATTGCGCCGAATGCCCGGAAATGATCGTCATTCCCGCCGGCGAATTCGATATGGGCTCGAACGATACCCCGAGGGAGAAGCCGATCCACCGCGTCACCATTGCACGTCCGATCGCGATCGGCCGCCGCGAGGTTACATTTGCGGAATGGGACCAATGCGTCGCCGCGGGCGCATGCAGCTATCGGCCCAATGACCGCGGTTGGGGCCGCGGCGATCGCCCGGTCATCGACGTGAGTTGGGATGACGCCAAGGGATACCTCGCCTGGCTGTCGCAGAAAACCGGGAAGCAATATCGGCTCCCCACCGAAGCCGAATGGGAATATGCCGCCCGCGCGGGGTCGAAATCGCCATTCTGGTGGGGGGGCGACAAAGGGAAAGGGCTCGCCAACTGCCACGACTGCGGCGCGCCCGACGGTGGATCAAAAACGACGGCGGCCGGTGCATTCCGGCCCAATGCGTTTGGCCTGTACGACACCGCCGGCAATGCCGCCGAATGGGTCGAGGATTGCTGGAACGATACCTACAGCAGCGCCCCGAAGGACGGCTCCGCTTCGACCAACGGTCAATGTTCGCTGCGGGTGCTGCGCGGCGGCGCGTTCGGCAACGCGGCCGACGCAATCCGTTCACCGGCGCGATTCCGCTATGACAAGGACGTGCGGTATTTTGCCAACGGCTTCCGCCCGGCGCGGAATCTGTGATCTTGCGGCCTACGGAGGCGGCTTTTTCTCGATCACCCAGCCGACTTTCTCGACCGGCGCCTCCATTCGGTATTTCAGGCCCGATTCGGCGTATTCGATCTGGTGCTTGCCGATGCGCCGCATCGTATCCTCGATGATGCGGCGTCCATAGCCTGCGCGCGTCGGCTGAGTCACCACCGGTCCGCCCGTCTCCTCCCATGACAGGACGAACACGCCGGGACGCTGCTCCCGGTCGACGTTCCAGCGCACATCGACTTTGCCGGCAGGAACGGACAACGCGCCGTATTTTACCGCATTGGTGGTCAGCTCATGCAGGAGCAGCGCGAAGCTTTGGGCCGCCTTCTGCCGCACCATCACGTCGAGACCGGTGAGGCTGACGCGGTCGGCGAAGGCCGAGGTCTCCGCCACGAGGATTTGACGGAGCGGTGCGCCGCGCCACTCTTGCTCGGTCATCATCGTATAGGCGCGGCCGAGCGACTGCAGACGATCGATGAACATTTCGCGGGCTTCGCCCAGCGGATGATTCCCGCCGAGGCTGTGCAGCGCCACCGATTGAACGACTGCGAACAAATTCTGTATGCGATGGTTGAGCTCGCCGATGAGCAGCCGCTGCCGATCCTCGATGCGCTTGCGCTCGCTGATGTCGATGATGACGACGATAACGTAGTCCTTGCCCTCGGACTGGATCGGCTTGAGCGCGATTTCGACCGGTACATCGGCACCGTCCCGGTGCCGCGCCATCAAATCGCGTCCGGATCCCATCGCCCGCTCGCGCGGGGCGCGCGCAAACAACTGCCGCAAACCGGCGTGCTGAGCGCGCGACCGGTCGGGCACCAGGACATCGACCGATTGGCCAAGCAACTCGTCCCGGCGATACCCCGACAACCGTTCGACGTAGTCGTTGAGAAAAACGATTCGCGCCTCGGCGTCGGTTACGAGCAGACCATTCGGCGAGGATTCCAGCAGGCTATAAATGACGTCTTGCGACAGGCGCATATTGGGCCGAAGGTTGCAGCCGGGTTATTACATGGTCAGATCCAGGCGACAGGCCCGGGTCGTAAGCAAAACCGTGGGCCGTCATATCGGATTGCAGTCTCGATAGCCACCGCCCCTCGCTCCGTGGCGCCCACCGAACGCGTGCGGCGAAAGACGAAAAAGTGACCCGTCGCCTCCGCGATTGTCAAGATCAAGCCCGGTACGCGCAATTTGGTTTCAATACGCGGCAAACGGCTCGTCAGCTGTCGACGAAGTCGCCGCAGCGCTGCACCGTATCGCTCGCCCCCCACGGCATGACCGGCACGCTCGAGGTCGAGTTCTTCGGCGAGCCCTCGACCAAGCGATCGGAATATACCATATAAACGAGGACGTTACGCTTGGTGTCGCAGCCGCGCACAATCTGCATTTTCTTGAAGAAGAGCGAGCGCCGCTGGCGAAACATATCCTCGCCCTGGCTGAATTTCTGCTTGAACCGAATCGGCCCGACCTGGCGGCAGGACAGGGAAATATCCGATACCTCCTCGGCGATGCCCAGCCACCCCTTCACGCCGCCACGCTCCGGCACCGTGAAATAGCAGGCGACGCCGTCGACGTTCGGGTCGTCGATGGCGTAGGTTGCAAGCTTATCGTTCGGGGTCAGCAGCTTGAACACCGTCGAGCGGCGAAAAATCAGGTCAGGTTCATCGGCGGCGCGGCCAGCGTCCACCAACGCAAGACTACACATCAAACTCAGCAACAGCGCGGGCCGCCATTTGGCGGCGTTCCATCGCAACGCCTTGATCCGCATACTCAGGCTCCGTGAAGGGAGGGATTCCAGCTCGTAGCGCTGAGATAATGCGTCGCGGCGGCGAGTTGAAGCGCAGAATCGGCGCTTGCGTCGAGCGGCGACAAAGCGCGGCCGGCGCCGGGCCGGGGGACGCCGCCGGGCCGGGGGACGCCGTGCGCGCCAACCGGCGCATCTGGAGAAAAATTACACTCGCCGCACGGCGGCGACCGGAAGGACGTGCCCTGAGAAGGTCAACGGCTCTGCGTCGCCGGAAAGGCCGGCCGCCGAAATCGGAGCGGATTAACTGCGCTCAGGTGAGGCGCTATCGCGATCAATAGTACTGATACCGGCCGTAATATTGCTGCCTGGCGTAATACGGTTGTTGGCCCCATCCAAAAAACGAAGGGTTGCGATAGCCAGATGCATACTCCGACCGCCCGCGCTTGCGCTTTGCTGTCCGAGTCGACTTATTGGCGCGCGCTTTCTGCTTCGCCTTGGGCGGCTCGGGCGCGGCGGCAGCAGGGTCCTCGGCAGGCTTGATTTCCGCCTCCGTCCCGGAGGCCGGCGCCGCCGCCACTGCTTGCACCGCCGCAGCGGGGCTGGGCTCGCTGGCCAGCGCCTCGCCGGCACGACCGACGGTCGCGCCACCGCGTCCGTCAGTGTCGGCTGCCGCAGCCGGCGCACGAGTTCCGATGCTCGGCAGGGTCACCTTGGCGACGGAGCGTGTCCGATTGCGGCTGATCTGCTCGGCGCTCGCCGCAGCCGGTGCGGCTGCCGTCGCATAGATCGGCACTTGCGCAATCGGATCATCTTGCGTTGCCACCACCTCGGGTGGGGCGGTCGGCTTGAGGAAATCGGTCACAACGCTGTGAGCGGCCACCGCGCACGCAATGCCTATGGCGAATCCACCAACGGCAATTGTCATCGGGATGGTGCGACGGGGTCGCGACTGCTCGGGCCAAAGGGAATAATTCGAGCGATAGCGCTTAGACATGTTTACTCCCCGGCCGGAAGTCCCCGCGACGCGACTGGACTCATAACGCGGTGTCCGCCGATGGGTTCCCCTCCACGCCGGAATCTTTTTCGAACTTTTTAGAGTTTTCCATCAGACGCCCCCGGCGGTGAGAACCTGCTCACACCTGCACAGGCTTGCCCTTGTCCGGCACGACCACCTTGGTGGCATGGCCCTTCATCTCGGCAACGAACTTGTCGGCGGTCGGATCGATGATGGGGAAGGAGCCGTAATGGCACGGAATGACGGCGTCGAGCTTGAAGTAGCGCTTGACGGCGAGGGAAGCGGTTCGCGCACCCATCGTAAAGCGGTCACCGATCGGAACCATCGCGATCTTCGGTTCGTAGAGCTCGGCAATCAGCCCCATGTCGGAGAAGATGTCGGTATCGCCCATATGGTAGACGGTGGGCTCGCCCGCCGCCCTGACGACCACCCCGCAAGGATTGCCGAGGTAGATCGGAATTTCCCCCATCACGTCGCCGGACGAATGGTCGGCGCGCACAAGCGTCATGGCGAACCCGCCGAGGTCGGTGGTGCCCCCGGTGTTCATCGGGTTGAATTTCTCCAGCCCCTTCGACACCAGCCACATGCCGAGATCGTAGTTGGTGCTGACGGTCGCGCCCGTCTTCTTGGCGATGTCGAGGGTATCGCCGACGTGATCGGCATGGCCGTGGGTCAGGAGGATATGGCTCACGCCCTTGATGGCCTCCTCCTTGTCGGAGACGAAGGCCGGATTGCCGGTGAAGAACGGGTCGATCAGGACGGCCACGCCATTGAAATCGAGGCGGAAGGCAGAATGTCCGAACCAGGTGATCTGCATGGGAAATTTCCTCGGGCTTGAGAATTCGGCGCAGTCGGCCGCACGGCCGCGCGTGGGGAAGAATACGCGGCGAGGATAACCCAAAGGCGGCCGCCGCCGTCAATCGGCTCGCGCCGCACGGACGCGCATGCTAGGCGGGGGCATGCCCGGCGCGATCGTTACGCTTGCCGACCTTCACGTGCTGCTCCCCCTGGCCGGCGCCCTGATCGGGCTCGACCTCGGCGACAAGACGATCGGCGTCGCCACCAGCGATCCCGACCGGCGGCTCGCGACGGGCGTGGAAACGATCGCGCGCAAGACCTTCACGGCCGACGCCGCGCGCCTCTTGGAACTCGCGGCGGAGCGGAACGCAGTCGGATTCGTGCTCGGGTTGCCCATCAACATGGACGGAACCGAGGGTCCGCGCGCGCAATCGACGCGGGCTTTCGCCCGAAACCTCGCTCGGCGCACCGACCTGCCGATCGGCCTGTGGGACGAGCGCCTGTCGACCGCCGCGGTCGAGCGCGAGCTGATCGCCGCGGACGCCAGCCGCCGCAAACGGAAAGCGGTGATCGACCAGCACGCCGCCGTCTTCATCCTGCAAGGCGCGCTCGACCGGCTCAGGCGCGGCAACCTGGACGCTGTCGGGGCGTCCGAACCCTGACCGCGCCGTTTTGCTTTTGCCTTGTGAACGTACGCAAACGGCCGCCCTACTCCGGCATGGCCCGCTTGATCAGCCGGTCGGCTTCTTCACGGGCGAGGCCGCGGGCGCCATAGGTTTCGCCCACCTCGCCGCCCAGGCG
>JAEULX010000247.1 GCA_016793685.1 Bradyrhizobiaceae bacterium | reverse complement strand
CCTCAAGCAGAAGGTGAATTGGGCGCGCTGCGGCCAGATCGCGTGCTGACGCCGCGGTTCGCCCGTTTCCGTGCCGACAGGCGAATCAACATAGCGACCAACGCGAGCGAATTCCGTTTCGACAGAACCGGAGTTCGCTTTAGCTAAGCGCGCGCGGCCGATCCGTGCGCGGCCGATCCGTGCGCGGCCGATCCGTGCGCGGCCGCATTTTCGATGGCGAACCGGTTCCGCTTCGCTGGAAAATGGTCATGCCGGCGTCCCAGGGCATTCCCGACCGCGCCGCTGCGCGGCACGGTCTGTCCGGAACAGGCGAGGCAGCTATTTCGCCGTCCTCACCTCTTCGATCGCGCGGGCCAGCAATTCCTCCATGGTGCGGCGAATCTGATGGTCGGACTGCTGGACGCCCTTGGCGTCGAAGTCCTTGCGGATCTTCGCGAAGACATCGTCGTGGCCCGGCTCTTCCAGGTCCGACACGACGACTTCCTTGGCGTAGGCTTCGGCGTCCGCGCCGGACAGGCCGAGCTTTTCCGCTGCCCATAAGCCGAGCAGTTTGTTGCGGCGTGCGGTCGCCTTGAAACGCAGCTCTTCGTCATGGGCGAACTTCTTTTCAAAACCTTCTTCACGTTTGTCGAAACTGCTCATATCGAAACCCCGTCACTCTGGCGCGTCGGTAAAATATCCGCGCAGATTCGTCACCGCGCCTTGCACATCGGCACTCCGAGGTCAAGGGCCGGCCGGGACCCGCGCAGGTCCTCATTGCACGCCACGGACGACGGGTCTATGTCAATTGTGCTCGCCCCCACCTTCGGCTAGTTTTGTTGTCGCAGCGGGCGAGCCCGGATCGCTCTGCTCGACGTCGCCGCCGGCCTTGAACCCCAAACTCGGAGCCACGGCACATGGATTTCCTCAAGCCACGGTACACTCCTATGAGCCGCCGTCGCCGTATCTATGAAGGCAAGGCGAAGGTCCTCTACGAGGGCCCGGAGCCTGGAACGCTGATTCAGCACTTCAAGGATGACGCCACCGCGTTCAACGCCAAGAAGCATCAAGTGATCGAAGGCAAGGGGGTCCTCAACAACCGCATCTCCGAGTACCTGTTCCAGCACCTGAACGACATCGGCGTGCCGACGCATTTCATTCGCCGGCTCAACATGCGCGAGCAACTGATCCGCGAGGTCGAGATCATTCCGCTGGAAGTGGTGGTTCGCAATGTCGCCGCGGGATCGCTGTCGCAACGGCTCGGGATCGAGGAGGGCACGCAACTGCCGCGTTCGATCATCGAGTTCTATTACAAGAACGACGCGCTCGGCGATCCGATGGTGGCGGAGGAGCACATCACCGCATTCGGCTGGGCCACCCCGCAAGAGATCGACGACGTCATGGCGCTGGCGATCCGCGTCAACGATTTCCTCTGCGGCCTGTTTCTCGGCGTCGGCATCCGGCTGGTCGATTTCAAGATGGAATGCGGCCGGCTGTGGGAAAACGACATGATGCGAATCGTCGTCGCCGACGAGATTTCCCCCGATTCGTGCCGGCTGTGGGACATCAAGTCGAACGAGAAGCTCGACAAGGACCGCTTCCGCCGCGATCTGGGCGGGCTGCTCGAAGCCTATACCGAGGTGGCGCGCAGGCTCGGCATTATGAGCGAGAACGAACGCCCGCAGGGATCCGGCCCGATTCTTGTGAAGGGTTGAGCCGTGGGCTTGCATTGAGATGGGCGGCAAACGGTGGTAGGCGGACGTCTCGCCCCGCCGTCGCCCGAGT
The DNA here is from genome assembly GCA_016793685.1 of Bradyrhizobiaceae bacterium. Lineage (GTDB taxonomy): Bacteria > Pseudomonadota > Alphaproteobacteria > Rhizobiales > Xanthobacteraceae > Rhodoplanes. Next base: position 12,490 of record JAEULX010000247.1, on the reverse strand, counting down.
CGTTTCAGAGGCCCGCGATGAAAGCCCGCGTTTTCGTAGTCCTGAAGTCCAGCATCCTCGATCCGCAGGGCAAGGCGATCGAGGGCGCGTTACGCTCGCTCGGCGTCGACGGCGTTACCAGCGTGCGCCAGGGCAAGGTGTTCGACATCGAAATCGCGGGCGATGACCGTGCGCGCGCCGAGGCGGTGTTGAAGGAGGCGGCGGACCGGCTTCTCGCCAACACCATCATCGAGAACTATCGCGTCGAGATAACGCCGTGATGCCCATGCCCGGAAACCGGCCAGCGCCGGCGCCGGAATCGATGTAACCGGCCTACGCCATGAACGCCGCCATCCTCGTCTTCCCCGGCATCAATCGCGAGCAGGACATGGCGCGCGCGCTGACGCTTGCCGCGGGCCGCGCGCCGATCCTGGTCTGGCATGCGGAGACCGAGCTTCCGGCGGGCACCGACCTCGTCGTGGTCCCCGGCGGATTTTCCTACGGCGACTATCTGCGTTGCGGCGCGATCGCCGCGCGCGCTCCGGTGATGGCCGCGGTGCGCGCATTCGCCGCGCGCGGCGGGCTCGTGCTCGGCGTCTGCAACGGTTTCCAGATACTCTGCGAGGCGGCGCTTCTGCCCGGAGCGCTCATGCGCAATGCCGGGCTGAAGTTCATTTGCCATGACGCCTATCTGCGGGTCGAACGCTCGGATACGCCCTTCACGCAGGGCTACAATGCCGGCCAGGTGATCCGTCTGCCGGTCGCGCATGGCGAAGGCAACTACGTCGCCGACGCGGAAACGATCGCGCGGCTCGAAGGCGAGGGACGCATCGTCTTCCGCTATTCCTCGCCCGATGGCGCGCTGACGCCCGAGTGGAACATCAACGGCTCGATTTACGCCATCGCCGGAATTCTCAACGAGCGCGGCAACGTGCTCGGCATGATGCCGCACCCCGAAAATCACGTGGAGGCGGAAATCGGCTGCACCGACGGTCGCGGGCTGTTCGCCGGGTTGACCAGCTTTCTCGCGGCATAGCGTGTCGCCGCATCCCGGCGGCGGATTGGCGCTTTTTCCGGCGAAGCATGCCCCCGGACTTGATCCGGGGGTGGGAGCCGGTTCGCCGCATTCCGATTCAATTAGAACGGAAGTTGCTTTGGCGCTTCAGCGCGGCAGCGGATGTCCCGGCATCAGATCATAGGGATGCCGCCAGCCCGGCAGCGCCTTGATGCGATCGAGCCACCCGCCGATGTTGGGATAGGTGGCGGGGATGTCGAAGCCGAACTCCTCGCTCGGATAATACATGTAGCCGCACATCGAAAGATCGGCGATCGTGGGGCGCTCGCCGATCAGGAAGGGGCGGCCGGCAAGCCGCTTGTCGACGATCGCGAGCGAACCGTCGAGGCGCGCTTTGAGGAAGGCGAGCACAGCCGGATCGGGAGGCGTCGGCGCGAGGCTTCGCAGGAAACGATAGGTGGCGAGAAAGCCGCCGACTTTCTGGTTGTCGAAGACGATCCAGCGCAACGCCTCGAGCCGCTCGTCTTCGCTCTGCGGCTGGAATTGTCCCGACCGCTCTGCAAGGTAGGTCAGGCAGACCGCGGATTGCGTGAGCCGCCGACCGCCGTGCACCAGCACCGGCGCCTCGCCCATCTCGTTGACCTTTTCCCGGTACTCCGGCGTGCGCGTTTCCCCGTTGAAGAAATCGACGAAGATCGGACGCCAATCCGCGCCGATCAGGGTCAACATCAGCGCGACGCGATAGGCGTTTCCCGATTGCGCAAAACAGTAGAGCTCGAATTCGGCCATGCGCGGGCTCCGATCAACCAACGACAGGCGTCCTGGTAGCGCAATCGCCCGCGCCCTGGAAGTCGGGGCGCTCTCATGGCTGGGCGACGCCGCGCGCGCTCCGGTCCGAACCAGGCGGGCCGCGGCCCCGGTCGGCCTCGGCTCGGTTGCGGTAAAGCGACGCGCGACGCCGCGCGCCCGCGCTACCGATCCGCCAATGCGAATTCCGTTGCGCCGGAAACGGCATCCGTGCGGGTTATCCTCGGGGAGCGCATCTTTTGCGGCGAACCGGTTTCCCACTTTGCCGGAAAATGCATTAGTGTCTTGCGGCATTCGGTGCGGCTGACGCCATCCGGCGGATAGCGGCTCGTTTGTGCAACGGACAAACCGCGTCGCGCGTGTCTGGCGCCGAGCGCAGCCTTGTTCCGCGGAGGCCGCAGCACTTGGCTGAGGGCCGCGAAGATAAGGCCTGACGCCCCTAGCCTGCGATGTTATAAGCCCCGCCACGCGACGCCGCGCAGAATTCGGCTCGGTTTAATGGATCATAGCGTTGTCCCCCGGCGAACAGAGACGACGGTCGCGGAGAGCCACCCTCCAGCGTCGACGACATGGGCGAGCAAGCGCTTTATCTCGCTCACGCTCGGCAGCGTCGGCGTCGTCTATGGCGATATCGGCACCAGTCCGCTCTATGCCTTTCGGGAAGCGCTGAAAGCGGCCGTCGGCGACGGGCCGATCACGCAGATCGCCGTGCTCGGCGTTCTGTCGCTGATCTTGTGGTCGCTGACCATCGTCGTCACCGCGAAATACGTTCTCATCCTGCTGCGCGCCGACAACAACGGCGAGGGCGGCACGCTATCGCTCATGGCGCTCGCCTGGCGGGCGCTCGGCGATCGCACGATGCCGGTGTTCATGCTCGGCATCATCGGCGCCGCCATGTTCTATGGCGACTCGATCATCACGCCTGCGATCTCGGTGCTGTCGGCGGTGGAAGGCCTGGCGGTCGCTGCGCCCGCTTTCGAACATGTTGTCCTTCCGGTGACGATCGTGATCCTGGTCGGCCTGTTCGCGGTTCAATCGCACGGCACGGCGCGGGTCGCCGCCTTCTTCGGCCCGGTGATGGTGGTGTGGTTCGTGTCGCTTGCGGCCCTCGGTTTCCTGCACCTCGCCGATGACCTGCATGTCTTCGCGGCCGTCAATCCGCTCTACGGCGTGACGTTTCTCTTTCACCATCCGGTCATCGGACTGGTGACGCTCGGCCTCGTGTTCCTCGCGGTCACCGGAGGCGAAGCGCTCTATGCGGATCTCGGCCATTTCGGCCGGCAACCGATCAGGACCGCATGGTTCGCTCTCGTCTTTCCGGCGCTGGTCATCAATTATTTCGGCCAGGGCGCGATGGTGCTCGCAAACCCCGCCGCGATCGAGAACCCGTTCTACCGGATGGTCCCCGAACCGTTGCAGCTCCCGATGGTCGGCCTCGCTACGGCAGCGACCGTCATTGCGAGCCAGGCGGTGATCACCGGGGCGTTTTCCATTACCCGCCAGGCGATCCAACTCGGCCTCATTCCACGCCTTGCGATCCGTCACACGTCGGAAATCCACTCCGGGCAGATCTATATTCCACGCGTGAACAATGCGCTGCTGGTCGGGGTTCTGTTGCTCGTCGCCTTGTTCAGGACCTCGAGCCACCTCGCCTCCGCGTACGGTATCGCGGTGACCATGACCATGGTGGTCGATGGGCTGCTGGCCTTTGTCGTTATTTCCAGGTTGTGGCACTGGGGGCCGTGGGCCGCGGGCGCCCTGGTCGCGCCGTTCGTGATGGTCGACGTCACCTTCTTCTTGGCGAACCTACTCAAGCTGTTCGAGGGCGCATGGGTGCCGCTGTTGTTCGGAGGGACGATCGTGCTGATGATCGTGACCTGGCAGCGGGGCACGCAACTGCTCATCGCGAAGACGCGGCATCTCGAAATCCCGCTCCGGACGATCGTTGACAATCTCACCAAAAAGCCGCCGCACATCGTGCCGGGTACGGCGGTGTTTCTCACCAGCGACCCGGAATCGACCCCGACGGCGCTTCTGCACAACCTCAAGCACAACAAGGTGCTTCACGAACACAATGTGGTTCTCACCGTCACGACCACCGACACCCCGCGGGTGAGCGACGAAGAGCGCGTCCGCTTCTCCCGGACTTCACCTCTGTTCAGCAAGGTCGAACTACGGTTCGGCTTCATGGAAACGCCCAACATCCCCAAAGGGCTTGCCATTGCCCGCAAGCAAGGCTGGCACTTCGACATCATGGCCACGTCGTTCTTCCTGTCGCGCCGGCTGCTCAAGCCGGCGGCCAAGTCGGGCATGCCGCACTGGCAGGACAAGCTCTTTATCCGGTTGTCGAAATCCGCTAGCGACGCGACCGACTTCTTCCAGATTCCCACCGGGCGGGTGGTCGAGGTCGGCACCCAGGTCACGGTGTGAATGAAATCCGCCGGATGTCGAAAATTCTGCACCTGACGGCCGTCTCCCCGCATGCTAGATAAGCCCCGCCCGCTCGCGGCGAAACATTAGCCCGATTGCCATGGCTCAGAGCGTTGTCCCGTCCGAGGGAGCCGAAGCGCCGACTTCGCCGGAGCTGCAGGCGCCGTCGAGCAAGTTTGTGACGCTGACGCTCGGCAGCATCGGCGTCGTCTACGGCGATATCGGCACGAGCCCGCTCTACGCGTTCCGCGAAGCCGTTCTCGCAGCAGGCGGCGGCGGGGCCAGCCGCGAAGCCGTGTACGGCGTGCTTTCGCTGATTCTGTGGGCGTTGATCCTGATCGTCACGTGCAAGTATGTCGTGGTGCTGCTGCGCGCCGACAACAACGGCGAAGGCGGGCCGCTGTCGCTGATGGCGCTCGCCAGCCGGGTGTCCGCCCATCCCACGACCATCCTGTATTTGGGCGTCATCGGCGCATCGCTGTTTTTCGGCGACGCGCTCATTACGCCCTCGATCTCGGTGCTGTCGGCCATCGAAGGCATACGGGTCGCGACCGATGTATTCGACCATTACGTGGTGGTCGCCACGGTGGTGATCCTGGTTTTCTTGTTCGCCGTCCAATCGCGCGGCACCGCGAGCGTCGCGGGCTGGTTCGGTCCGATCATGGTGGTCTGGTTCGTCGTCATCGGCGTGGGCGGCTTGAGCCATCTGTTGACCAATCCGCAGGTGCTGACCGCGTTCAATCCAGTCCACGGCGTCGAATTTCTGCTGCATCACGGCTTCATCGGGTTTGTGACGCTTGGCGCGGTTTTTCTTGCGGTGACGGGCGCCGAGGCGCTCTACGCCGATCTCGGTCATTTCGGCCGCAAGCCGATCAGGACCGCATGGCTCGGACTTGTCCTGCCCGCGCTCGCCTTGAATTATCTCGGGCAGGCGGCGCTGGTGCTGGCCGATCCCGCCGCGATCGAGAATCCGTTCTTTCTGTTATTCCCCCATTGGGCCTTGATTCCCATGGTGGGGCTCGCCACCGTCGCGACGGTCATCGCGAGCCAGGCGGTCATTACCGGCGCTTTCTCGCTTACCCGCCAGGCGGTCCAACTCGGTCTGCTGCCGCGCCTCGAAGTGCGCCACACCTCCGCGGAGCACGAAGGGCAGATCTACTTGCCGCTGGTGAACACGCTGCTCCTGATCGGCGTGCTTCTGCTGGTCGGCCTGTTCCGCTCGTCGAGCGCGCTGGCGTCCGCCTATGGCATCGCGGTCACCGGCACCATGGTGGTCACCGCGTGCATGGCTTTCCTGGTGATCTGGAAAGTGTGGAAATGGTCGTTGTGGTTGGCCGCCGCCCTGATGGCGCCGTTCCTGGTCGTCGACACGACTTTCCTGACCGCCAACCTGATCAAGATCATCGAAGGCGGCTGGGTGCCGCTCGCTTTCGCCGCGGCGCTGTCGATCGTCATGTATACCTGGCACCACGGAACGCGGCTTCTGTTCGAAAAGACGCGGAAACTCGAGACGCCGCTCGGCGCCCTGGTTGAAATGCTGGAGAAGAAGCCGCCGGTGCGGGTGCCCGGCACCGCGGTGTTCCTGACCTCCGACCCGACCAGCGCGCCGACAGCGCTTCTGCACAGCCTCAAGCACTACAAGGTGCTGCACGACAAGAACGTCGTCCTCACCATACGCACGACGCACACGCCGCGCGTCGCGCCCGAGGAACGGGTGAAAATAGAACAGATCGGAAAGACGTTTTCCTGCGTCAGCCTGAAGTTCGGCTTCATGGAAACGCCGAACGTTCCCCGTGCGCTCGGCATTGCCCGCAAGCATGGCTGGCAGTTCGACATCATGTCGACGTCGTTCTTCGTGTCGCGCCGCCTGCTCAAGCCCGCCGCGCGGCCGGTGATGCCGCCTTGGCAGGACCGGCTGTTCATCACGCTGACCCGAATCGCCAATGATGCGACGAGCTACTACCAGATCCCGACGGGACGCGTGGTCGAGATCGGGACCCAGGTTACGATCTAAGACTCAGGGCTTCGGCAAAACACACTTAAAAGTTGCATGTCGCTCTGAGCGAATTCGCGCAAAAGGGCTGGACAACCGTTCCCGACGCATCGCCTGCCGGTCGGAATCGGGGGCCTGCGGCTGACGCTCCGTATCTTCCCCTCGGGGATTTCCCGTTTCACTCAGGTGTTGTGAAGGCGTCGCAACGATTGTATATACCTCCCAAAACTCGAAGCGACCCGGAGAAGAGGTCGCAACCCCAAGGGGTTGGCGTTGGGAGTGAACGTATCATGCGCCCGGAGCGAAACGGCCTTTACCGGCCGACGGACAAGGAATCTTTCATGAACGAACGGCAGCGCGATTATTTTCGCAAGAAGCTGCTGGGATGGAGAGAAGACATTCTGCGCGAGGCGAAAGAAACGCTCGCACATCTGCAGGATGAGAATCAGAACCATCCCGATCTCGCCGACCGAGCTTCCTCGGAGACCGAGCGTTCGATTGAACTGCGTGCCCGCGACCGCCAACGTAAGCTGATCGCCAAGATCGATGCCGCGCTCCAGCGCATCGATGAAGGCACTTACGGCTATTGCGAGGAGACCGGCGAGCCGATCTCGATCAAGCGGCTCGAAGCGCGTCCGATCGCGACGCTGTCGGTCGAAGCGCAGGAACGGCACGAGCGGCGCGAGCGGGTTTATCGCGAAGGTTGAAGCGCCTCGGCCCGCTCCCGGTCGCCGCCGCGCGAACGACGGGTAGATTTGCCCGCGGCGTCGGCGCGCGCCGGCAGCAGCGAACGCCAGACCAAGCTTCAATGAGTGGGAGCGGTTTCTACTCGGGGAGCGCTCATTTGCTCCGCCACCCCGCGATTCGCGAAAAGGCTCCGATCTCCGTTGCGGAAAGGCGATGGCGAACAGTTCTGAAACGCCGGGCGTGATCGCGCCGCCGCCGCTGATCGCATTGGCGGCGGTTGTGCTCGGGCTTGCATTGGACTGGTTGCTGCCTGCCAATCCGTTGCGGGTGGTGCTGGGGTTGCCCGGCCGCCTCGCGCTGGGTGGGCTTTTGATGGCGTCGGGGCTTGGTCTGGCGATCGTGGCCGAACGCGCTTTCCACCGGATTGGCACCAATGTAGCGCCGTGGAAGCCTGCGCTGGGGCTTGCCGCGATCGGTCCGTACGCGCACACGCGCAATCCAATGTATCTCGGGCTCGCGCTGTTCGTCGCGGGGCTCGGCATCGCGCTCGGATCGCTCTGGGTGCTGGCGATGCTCGTTCCGGCAGCGCTCGTGATGCATTACGGCGTGGTGAGGCGCGAGGAGCGCTACCTCGAACAAAGGTTCGGCGAGGACTATCGCCGCTTCAAAGTCGCCGTTCCGCGCTACGGCTGGCGGATGTGATGCCCGCGGAAGGCTGCCTACCGGCTTAACTCCGTGCCGCGCATGACCGCGGCGAGCGGCGTTCGACCGCCGAAATGCCCGCGGCCCAAACTGATTGCACCCAGAGGTTAGGTTCTCTAGAGTTCCAGTTGTAGGACTGATCGTAGGCATGACGGGAGGCGGCGATGGCAAACCTCGTGGTCTGCTGTGACGGCACTTGGAATACGCCCGATCAGACGGATGGCGGGCTTCCCGCGCCAACCAATGTCCCGCGGCTCTTCAATGCGCTCGCCGCCACGGACGAACGCGGTGGGGAGCAGAAGAAATACTACCACTCCGGCGTTGGCACCGATGGCGGTTGGTGGAACCGTCTGGTCGGGGGTGGCTCAGGGCAAGGGCTCGATAACAACATCAAGAGCGCCTATCAGTGGCTCGCCTATAACTACCAACCCGATGCGAAACTCTTCTTGTTCGGCTTCAGTCGCGGCGCTTATACGGTGCGCAGCCTCAGCGGGATGATCGCGCGCTGCGGACTCCTGGAGATCAAGGGCCTCTCGCCTAACGACGCCTGGAAGCGCATTGATCAGGGGTTCGATTGTTATCGCAAAAGAAAACTGAGCGCCGCCTACAAGAACTACAAATTCCATAATGTCGGGGACCAGGGCGACCCGTCGGGATCAACCAAAATCTTCTTTATCGGGGTGTGGGACACGGTCGGCGCACTCGGAATTCCTGACGACATGGCGCTGCTTAACCTGCTCGACGATCCCGACCAGCATCGATTCCACGACACCGATCTCTGCGACATTGTCGAGCATGCCAGGCATGCCGTTGCCATAGACGAGCACCGGGCAACATTCGCGCCGACCCTGTGGACCAAGATCGACGCGCACCAGGATGCAAAACAGATCTGGTTTCCCGGCGTCCACGGCGATGTCGGCGGCGGTTATTTGCAGACGGATTTGTCCGATGGCGCGCTGAAGTGGATGATCGACGAGGCCAAGAAGCTAGGCCTCAATTTCCAGGACATTACGCAACAGATTCATCCATACGAGTGGGGAATTGCGCACAACTCCCTCACCGGCATATTCAAGGCGCTGAAAACCCGCCCGCGCAGCGTGCCGACCTTTGCGGCGCCTGCGAGCCCGTTCCATCCGTCCGCGGCCAATCGCCATAAAACGTCACCGATCGCGCAGGGCGCCTATTGGCCGACCGATATTCTCAAAGTGGACGACCCGCCCGTCACGATCGATATATTCGCCCGCGAGCACTGGAACGCGACGGGTCTCTATCTCGAGGCAGGGACCTACGAATTTGCGGCTTCCGGACAATGGATTGATGGCGATATCAAGAGCGGTCCCGATGGCCGGCCGGACGCTTTTCACCTTGGCGAGGTCGTTCGCTTGGCAGGTTCGGGACTGGGCTATGTCGAAACCCTGTATCAATCACTGACGAATAACAGGCAGGCCGACTTTTGGTGGACGAAACGCGAAGAAAAATGCCGGTGGTTTTCGCTCATCGGCGTTATCGCGAACGGTGCTCCGCCATCCAAAGACAATCCGAATGGCGACAGCGTCTTCGAAATCGGCAACGGCTGTACTGTCGACATCAAGCCTGGCGAAGCCGGCTATCTCTACTGCTTCGCCAATGATGCGTGGCAGGCTTACAGCAACAACAAAGGGAGCGTGGCTTTGACGGTGACGCGCACGCATTAGAGCATTTTCAGGCGAAGTGGGCTCCGGTTCGCCGTCAGAAAATGCGACTAAACAAAGAGAAATAGCGCGATGCCGATTCTATCAAGACGGGATTCGCTCTAGTAAAAATTGGCCGCTGTTCACCGCCCCTCACGCCGCGCCATGAAAGCGAGGCGTTCGAACAGGTGCACGTCCTGCTCGTTCTTGAGCAGCGCGCCGTGCAGCGGCGGGATCAGTTTCTTCGGGTCGCGCTCGCGCAGCAGTTCGGGCGTGATGTCCTCGACCATCAGCAGCTTCAGCCAATCCAGCAGTTCGGAGGTCGAGGGCTTCTTCTTCATTCCGGGCACGTCGCGGATTTCGTAGAACAGCTTGAGCGCTTCGGCGACGAGGCGCTGCTTGATGCCGGGGAAATGCACCTCGATGATCGCCCGCATCGTGTCCTGGTCGGGGAAGCGGATGTAGTGGAAGAAGCAGCGGCGCAGAAAGGCGTCCGGCAATTCCTTCTCGTTGTTGGAAGTGATGACGACGATCGGGCGCCGCCGCGCCTGCACGGTTTCGCCGGTCTCGTAGACGAAGAACTCCATGCGGTCGAGTTCCTGCAGCAGGTCGTTGGGGAACTCGATGTCGGCCTTGTCGATTTCGTCGATCAGCAGCACCGGCCGCTCGTCGGAAACGAAGGCGTCCCACAGCTTGCCGCGCTTGATGTAGTTGCGGATGTCCTTGACCCGCTCGTCGCCGAGCTGGCTGTCGCGCAGGCGCGAGACCGCATCGTATTCGTACAGCCCCTGCAGCGCCTTGGTGGTCGACTTGATGTGCCACTCGATCAGCGGCGCGCCGAGCGCTTTCGCGACTTCGATGGCGAGCACGGTCTTGCCGGTGCCGGGCTCGCCCTTGACGAGCAGCGGGCGTTCGAGCGCGATCGCCGCATTGACGGCGACCTTGAGATCATTGGTGGCGACGTAAGCGCTGGTGCCTTCAAAACGCATGGTTGTCCGACCTTCTTACGGGGGCGGAGGCGACCTTAGAGCATTTTCCGCGCAAGTGGGACTCGGCGGGCTGCACAACAATGCGGCGACAGGCAAAGCGCGAGTGCAGACGGACTCTCTACCAGAAGGGTCCGTTCGCTATCCTCTCCGGTCGGGACCGCGCAACGCCCGATCGACGCGCAGAGCGACCGCCACCCATTGCCATCAATTGTTTGTGATATAACAGTTGCGGGCCGCGTCAGCGGCCGGAAGTTTAATCCAGTCTAGCCGGAAGGAATTGGTTGCCGCGTGCTGAAAGCCTGGCGAGATAGTCGCCGGGACGCGGGCGGCGGACGGGGAGTCCGCGGAAGAGACGGGCGCCGAATCGTCCTCAGGCGCGGCCGAGCAAGCCGGCGGCGAGTTCGTGGTTGATGCCGATCAGGGAGGTCAGCGGCTCGGGCCGCGGATCGGAGGCGATCGCCATCGTCTGGTGGGCCACAAACAATCCGAGATTGGCGATGTTCTGGCGGATTTCAGCCGGCAGCGGATGGGCGGAATCGGTTATCGAAGCGAGCACGAGGCTCCACAAATTCTTATTGTATATCAACGCGTCAGCGACCTCGTGGCGGGCGCTGTCCCAGCGGCTTTGCACGTCTTGCAGGCGCAACGCGCCCTTGATCAGAATGGCCGCCTCGAACTCGCGCGGATTGGCCGACGCGTCGTTGGTCGAAGACTGCGGCATGAGGGATTCCTGCATCGTCCTGCTCCGTCGATCGGCGGTGCTTGTCCCCCGGAAAGCATCGCCGCGTCATCTGCGATCAGCCGGCGCACCGGCGATCAGTCATGATCGTCTTCCATACTTTACGGGGCGTTTGCCGGCCGGTTTCACCTCGGTCTAGAAAAGCCGTCGGCGACGTCCCGGTTCCTGGGCTGCAAAGAATCGTCCCATAATTCTATTTAACGCAAAGTTAATGGCGTCGCTTGGGCGAGGATGCGACCGAAACGCGCAGGCGCGGGTCATGTCAGCCAGTGTTTCGTGGCGCTGAACAGCTCGTCGACAGTGAACGGATGCGGAATGAGCTTCTGCTTTGCGGCGTAGCCGATGACGGCTTCGAGCGAACGGCGGACACCCTCGACGCCGAAGCGCAGCGGATCGAGTCCGTCCGCGGGCGGAAGTCCCGCCGCCTCCTTGCTGGCGCGAAACAGACGCCACACCTCCCGCACGAGGTCGGGGCGCGCCGCGGCGATCTCCTCGCGGATGACCAGCATGTGATTGACCGGCACGCCGCCATGCGATCGCGCGAAGGCGAGGTTCTGCGCTTCGGCGTCGGGAACGAGCGGCGCGAGCCGTGGATCGGGGAGCGTGTCGCCGGCGATCGCGGCGTCGAGTTCGCCGGCAAGCAGCATCGCCACGAGCTCCTTGCCGGCGGCCGCCCGCTCCACATGCGGCGGGTCCTTGTACCCGGCCACATGCGCGTCCTCGAAGGTCACCCAGCGAATGCGCGCAGGATCGACGCCGTACATTTCCTCCAGCATGCCGCGCAGCCACACGCCGGTGGTCACGCTATAGGAACGCACGCCGACCCGCCGTCCCGGCAGATCGGCGGGCGCGAGCGGTCCGCGCGCCGGATTATAGAAGACCGTCTGCAACTGCCCGCGCCCCATCACCGTCACGGGCAACAGCGCATAAGGCGCGCCTTGCGCCTTCGCCATCAGGAACGTCACGATCGCGAGTTCGCCGAGGTCGAAGACGTGGTCGCGCACCAGCGGCTTGAAGCCGCGATTGGCGGGCGCGATGTCGGCGAAGGTAAAATCGATCAATTCGGAGCGCAGCGCGCCGGTGCGCAGGGCGCGCGTCTGCGGATAATCGCCGAGCAGGGTGTAGAGCTTCGTTCGGTCGTCTCGTTCCGGCATGGCGCGCGCTATTCGGCGGCCGTGGAGGATGCCTGCGCCAGGCGCGCGCTGAGCCGGCTATAGACCTTGCGCGCGTTGCCTTCGAAGATCTTGTGCTTGTCCTCTGCGGTGAGCCAGCTCACCTGGTCGAGATAGCGTTTGGTATCGTCGAAGTCGTGCCCGGTCAGCGGGTCGATGCCTTTGACGGCGCCGACCATTTCCGAAGCGAACAGGATGTTGTCGGCGGGCACGACTTTGGTCAGCAGCTCGATGCCGGGCAGGTGATAGACGCAGGTGTCGAAATAGACGTTCTTCAACAGCTGTTCCAGCGGCGGGCGCTTCAGAT
>JAEULX010000189.1 GCA_016793685.1 Bradyrhizobiaceae bacterium | reverse complement strand
TCGAGCCATCTCCTGCGCGCGGATTGGGAGGTCGCCGCCCCGGTTCCGGCGGAGGTCGAAAGCGCGTTGATCGAACGCATGCAGGCGGCGCTGCCGCGCGCGCACGCGGTCGTCCTGTCCGATTATGCCAAAGGCACGCTGACGCCGCGCCTGATCCGCATGACCATCGAGGGCGCGCGCCGGCTCGGCAAGGTCGTGGTGGTCGACCCGAAGGGGCTCGATTTCTCCATCTATCGGGGCGCGACGCTGATCACTCCCAACCGCAAGGAGCTAGGCGAAGCGTCGCACCGCCCGGTCCGCGACCTCGCCGAACTCGACGCGGCCGCCGCCGAACTGCAGCGTACCGTGGAAAGCGATGCCGTTCTCGTCACCCTGAGCGAAGACGGTATGCTGCTGAAGATCGCCGGCGCAGAGTCCGTGCACGTGCCGGCCTATCCGGTGCGTGTGCGCGATGTCTCGGGCGCGGGCGATACGGTGGTCGCGGTGCTCGCGACCTTGCTCGCCATGAACGCGGGGTTCGAGCCAGCCATGCGCGGCGCGAACGCCGCCGCCTCCGTGGTGGTCGGCAAGCGCGGGACGGCGACCGTTTCGGCGCACGAACTGCGCGCCCGCATCCTCCCGGCCGCCGCGTTGGCGTCGGAAGAGAAGATCGTGTTCGACCAGGCGCTGATGGACGAGCGGGTGCGCGAATGGCGGGCGCAAGGATTGCGCATCGGCTTCACCAATGGCTGCTTCGATATTCTCCATCCCGGCCCTGTGAAGCTGCTGACCGAGGCGCGCGCCGCCTGCGACCGGTTGATCGTCGGCCTCAACAGCGACGGTTCGGTCCGGCGGCTCAAGGGCGAGGGCCGTCCGATCCAGAATGTGCACGCCCGCGCCGACGTGATCGCCGCGCTCGAAGCGGTCGATCTTGTCGTCGTCTTCGAGGAAGACACGCCGATCGAGCTGATCACGCGGCTGCGCCCGACCGTTTTGGTCAAGGGGAGCGACTATCGACTGGATCAGGTGGTCGGACGCGAGGTGGTCGAGGCGAACGGCGGCGAGGTGATGCTGGTCGACGTCATGCCGGGCCATTCGACGACAAGCATATTGTCGCGCTCGGAGCGCGCGTCCGACAGCGACAATGGCGCCCGCCTTGCTCGTCAACGGCGCGAGGGCGCAGCCTAGACGCGCTCTGAGGCCGCAGCAAATTGTGCCGCGCTCAGTCCGCGGGCCGTCGGCGCCGCCCTACGGCCCATGCGATGAATACGAGGAGAAGAGCCGCGGCGAGGCCATACCACGTGATGGCGTATTGCAGGTGGTTGTTCGGCAGGTTGGGCCGCAGATGCGCCGGCAACGGCCATCCCTTGGCGGGAAAAGGCGATTCCTGTTCGACATAGAACGGGGCCGCCTGCACGCCCTTGGCGGCGGCGATTGGAGCGGGATCGCGGGCGAACCAGAGATTTTTGCCTGGCTCCGCGGCGGGCGTGAACATCGATGGCGGATCGGGCCAGCGGAGGACGCCGAGAACCGCGACTGTTCCCGCGATCTGTCCCTCGGCGCGGGTCGCAGGATCGCGCAGCGCCTCCGGCACGAAACCGCGGTTCACCATCACGATCCTGCCGTTCAACAGACGCGCCGGCGTGAACACGTAGTAGCCCGGCCCGGTCGGTTCGCCCGCGCGCAGGCTCGATCCGATCGAATAGACAAGCGCGTCGCGGTCGAGCAGGTACTCGGCCGGAAACACGACGCGGCGAAATTCGTATTGCTCGCGCGAAAGCCGCGGCCATTCCGCAGGATCGGGCAGCGGCACGGGCGGCGCGGCAAGCCGCTCGGTCAGCGTGGCGAGCAGGTCTTGCTTCCATGCCCGGCGCTGCAGCTGCCAGGTGCCAAGCCCGACCAACACAAGGAACGCGGCAAGCACCACCAGTCCGCGCAGAAGGAAATCGCGGCGGCCGGCGCCAGGCGGCGCGACCGGTTTCATGAGCTTTGGTCAGAGCGAAACTGCTGCTCCGCCGCGTTGTGCCGGTACTGCAACGCGATCATGAGGCCCTTGAGCGGGCGAATCGGGACAAGTGTCGTGAGCAGGATGAGGGGCAGCCAGAGCGCGGCATGGACCCAGAAGGGCGGCTGATACAGCACCTCGACGATGAGGGCCGCGGCGACGACGACGAAACCGGAAAACGTCATCACAAAAAATGCTGGCCCATCGCCGGAATCGATAAAGCTGAAATCGAGGCCGCACGCGTCGCACTTCGGGGCGACGGTGAGAAACCCGTGGAACAAGTGCCCTTCGCCACAGCGCGGACACCGCCCTGCGAGCCCGGAGAGAATCGGATTAGGCGGTCGCGAGGGGAGGGAATGAGTCATGTGATTCTCAGATTTTATGCCGTCGTGGCGTCGATCCACGCCATGCCGGCCGTATGCCCGTTACCTATGCTCGAATATCCGACAGGCAATACCAAGATCCGGCCGGCGGGCGCAGCGCCGGCACGAGCCATCGGGTCACCGCGCGGTCAGTTCGTAGATGATGAACGACTCGATGAAGATCGAATGTTCCAAGGCGACGCGTGCATTGAGCCCCGCCTCATCAATCAGGCGTCCGAACAGGCCGAGATCGGTGTCCGACGAGACCATCACAAAAATCCGCCCGCCAGGTTTGAGGCGTTCTCGCGCCTGCTCGAACAGCGCCGCGACATCGCGGTAGGCCGGGCCTGCGTGCCAACCGCGGTCGGCAAGATCGCGCGGTTCCCCCGCATGCTTCGGCGGGCTCGACAGGATGACGTCGAACAGCGGGCGCGGCGCAAGGGCGGAGAGAAGGTTGCTGCATACGGCGCTGAATGCCGGGAAGCCGTTGGCGCGGGCGTTGTCGGCCGCGTTCAGAGCCGCGTTAGGGTTGATATCGGCCGCGACCACGTATTCCGCGCCTGCGCGCGCGGCGGCCAGCGCCAAAATGCCGGTTCCCGTGCCGACATCGAGCACGTGCTTGCCCCGGAGGTCGAGGCCATCGATGAATTCGGCGAAGCGCTCGCTGCTGATGAAATAACGCGGGTGGAAGACCGTGGGACGAACCGTCAACCGGAAACCGGCCGCCCGCGTCACCTGGATGTTCCTACGGTTGAGGACGAAGTGGTATGATAAAAAATGTATTATGGCCCGCAGCCAGCGGCGAAAAGGGCTGTGCGGCCTGCTGCGGCGGTTGAGCGCGCCACCTTCGTTAACCAAAAAAACGTCGGCCTTGTCTGCCCATTGATCCATGATCGTTGTTTTTCCTATGATGGCGGCCAGAGGATGCTGATGTCTGCCGCCACAAGCCGAGCTTCTGCGTGACTAAGTTGATCGTTCCACTTCGTCAACGTGCCGGGTCGCGCACCACGATCGCCAATGCTCCGCGGAGAGGAGCTGGATATTCGCCGAGAAGGCGAGAATCCCTCTCGGTCGCCGATCGAATGGGAAAAGCCGCCACGAGGAGAAGGTGGACCGTCTACTGCCCTTAACACATCGTATCAGATCGTCCCTGGCCGCGCCTCAATTCAAAGGGCTCGACCATTTTCGGACGATTCGACCGCGCGTGCGCTCCTGGCTCGGGATTTTCCAGGGTCCTGCGGGCCGTCTGTTCGGATCCGACGCGGTGCGCCGCCGGCTGGCCCGCGCGCATTCCTTGGCAGGCGATCAGGCCGCCGTCGACACGCTCGACGAGCGGATGATGCGCCGATGCATCGAACTCTCGCGGGTGGCCGGAAAGGCGGGTGAATTGCCGTTCGCCGCGGTGATTTGCAAGGACGGGGAGGTCGTTGCGGAAATAGCCAATCAGGTTTCGCGCGACGGCGATGTGACCCGGCATGCGGAAATCGTCGCCGTATCGCAAGCGCAGCGGGCGCTCGGGACCACGAATCTGCAAGGCTGCACGCTCTACAGCACGATCGAGCCCTGTCCGATGTGCTCGTTTCCGATCCGCGAGACGCGCATCAGCCGCGTGGTCTTCGCAATCTCCTCGCCGATGATGGGCGGCGCCTCGCGCTGGGACGTGCTCGGCGACACGCACATCTCCAAACGCATGCCCGAGGCTTTCGGCCCGCCGCCGGAGGTCTTGACCGGCGTCCTGTCCAAAGAGGCGGCGAGCGTGTGGCGGAGGTGGAATCCGATCATCTGGGGGGTGATCCGGCTGCGCGGGGTGTTCGGCCCTTCCTGAGCCGGCCCGTTCGCCTCAAGGCCGGCGGCGCTCCGCCGATCGCGTGAGCGCCGCGGCTATGCCTGTGATGAGGCTATCGCCGAGCAGCGGCTTCTCGAGCATCGGCACGCCGGCTTCCTCTGCGCGCCGGCGCAAGGTGGCGGTGGGGTTTGTCGTGATCAGGATCGCCGGCAGCATCACGTGCCGGGTGCGCAGGAGCGCCAGCAGATCGAGCCCGGTCATGTCGGGAAGGTCGTAGTCGACGACCACGCAACCATGATCGGGCGGCGCCGAAGCGCCGAGCATGTCGTTGCCGCGCGCATAGGTGCGCACCGCGAAGCCCTCAGCGGCAAGCGCAAATTGCAACGACCGGCGCACGCCGGCGTCGTGCTCGACCACGATGATCGTCGTCGGCGTCAGGGCTATGTTTTGTCCATCGCACGCCATGGCCATGGTCTGGGCCTTGACGAAACCAGTTCAGGAGGGGAGCGGACATCGCGCTTGCGCCCTGCCCGCTATCGCCGGCCAGCAAACGCCATGGCGGCGGAAAAACCTTGATGCGGCTCAAAAAAGTGCCCGGTGCGACAATTACATCACCGGCCGCGTCTCGGTCCCTTGTTCGGTCGGGAATCCGGCGATCAGGGTCATGCGCACCAGTTCGGACAGGCTGACCGCACGCATCTTGGTCATGACATTGGCGCGGTATATCTCTACCGTGCGCGGGCTGATGCCGAGGTCAAACGCGATGGTCTTGTTCGGTTTTCCCGCTACAAGCCCTTGCAGCACCTCACGCTCGCGCTTCGACAGCGTGGCGAAGCGCTGCTGCAGCTCCGTGCGTTCGATTTCCCGCTGCGAGACGTCTTCGGCCGAGGCCAGCGCCGATCTGACGGCGGTGAGCAGCACCTCGTCGTCGAACGGCTTTTCCAGAAAATCGGCGGCCCCGCTTTTCATCGCTTCGACGGCCATCGGAACGTCGGCATGTCCAGTGATGATAATGACAGGCATGCGCAGGTTCTTGTGGCGCAGGTGGCGCAACAGCTCGACGCCGCTCATTTCGGGCATCTTCACGTCGGTGACGACGCAGCCGGAAGGAATGTCGGGGAGCGCGTTGAGGAAGGCGAGGGCGTTCTCGTAGGTCCGCGTCTTGAAATGCGCGCTCTGCAACAGGAAATCGAGCGACCGCCGGACTGCCTCGTCGTCGTCGATGACATGAACGACCGGGTCAGCCGACATCGCCGAGCTCCTCGTCCACCAAGGCTTGCAATGTAAACCGAAACGCCGTGCCTCCGCCAGGGTTCGGTTCCGCCCAGATGCGGCCCTCGTGACCCTCGATGATGGTTCGCGAGATCGACAGCCCGATGCCCATTCCGTGCACCTTGGTCGTGGCGAAGGGCAGGAAAAGCTGGTCGGCCATTTCCGAGGAAATTCCGCACCCGGTGTCGGCAACCTCGATAAGCGCGGCTCCCTCCGGGCCGATCGCGGTGGTGACGCTCAGCTCGCGGCGGTCCGAGGTCTCCATCGCCTCGATGGCGTTGCGCATCAGGTTGAGCATGACCTGTTGGATTTGCACCTTGTCGACGATCACGCGATCAATCGCCGGCTCGAAGCGCAGGCGCACGCGAATGCCGAGCTCTTTGGCGCCGACCAGCGCCAGCGCGCTCGCTTCCTCGATCAGTTTGCGCAGGCTCTCGATCCGCTTCTCGGGCTCGCGATGCGCCACGAAATCGCGCAGGCGGCGGATGATCTGGCCGGCGCGCAGCGATTGCTCGACCGCCGTGTCGATTGCGGTGCGGACGAGACGCAAATTCTCCTCGGACGCGTCCGTAAGCAGCCGGCGTGACCCGGTGAGGTAGTTGGCGATCGCCGAAAGCGGCTGGTTCAGCTCATGGGCGAGCGCCGAGGCCATCTCGCCCATAGCGGTCAGGCGCGAAATATGGACGAGTTCGGACTGCATCTGCTCGAGCCGCTGCTGCGTTTCCTGATGCTCGGTAAGGTCACGCACATAGCCGGTGAAATATCGCTGGCCGCCGGAGATGATTTCGGCGATCGACAGGTCGATGGGAAACGTCGCGCCGTCCTTGCGCTCGCCGACGGCGACCCGTCCGATGCCGATGATGTGGCGCTGCCCCGTCTGCAGATAGCGGCGGATATAGCCGTCGTGCGCTTCGCGCTCAGGCGAGGGCATGAGGATGCGCACGTTCTGCCCGATCACCTCGGCTGCGGAATAGCCGAACAGCCGTTCGGCCGAGCTGCTGAACGACTGGATGACGCCGTTCTCATCAATGATGACGACCGCTTCGGGCACGGTGGCGAGCAGCGACTGCAGATGCGCTTCGCGCGACAGCAGGTCCTGGGTTCGCGCTGCCGCGTTCATGCGGGCGAAGCGCAGCCGCTCGCCGAACAGGGCGATGCCGATACCGATCACTCCGAAAGCGCCGGCCGTCGCCAGATGCGACCCGAAATAAGCGGTCGGCGTGGTGGGCGACAGCAAATCCAGAACGATACAGAGCGCGGTCGCCAAGAGACCGGGTCCCAGTCCCCCCAAGGCTCCGGTGACCAGGATGGCAGGCACCATGAAGATCAAATCGGCTTGAGCGGTCCTGAGCGGGGTAACGACCAGGTGAAGCGTGAAGCCGCCGATCGTGAGCACGACGGCGGCGATGTACCAGAGCACACGTTCGTTGATCGGCGCGACAAGGCCGGAAAGTCGCGCAAAACCGGTCCGAGGGTCGCGAAGCGGCATTCCCGATGTTCCCGTTTTTGACGCCAAAGGTCCGCACCTCCGGGGGTTTACTTAGGGACACAACACGAGTTTTCGCAGCCGCTCTGCGCCCATAACCTGAGCTTATGGTCGTAACAATATAAAGGCGGAGCGTAAGCCATGCTGATGCAAAATGCACAAACCATCAGCCTGAGCCATCCGGCCAAGCCGTTGCGCCAGTGGACTGCTCCCGACTCCGGCCGCTCAGGTTTGAGCGCATTCGAGGCCTTGGGCGTTCCCGTCTCCTACACGCGCAACGAGGAGATTTTCGGCGACGGCGAGCCTGCCGAGTACGTGTATCAGGTCGTTTCCGGCGCCGCCCGCACCTACAAGGTTCTCAACGACGGAAGGCGTCAGATCGGCGCGTTCTATTTGCCCGGCGAAGTGTTCGGCCTCGGGGTGGGCGATGCTCACCACTACTCGGCGGAGGCGATCGGCAAATCCTCGCTTCTCGTGGTCAAGCGCAGCGCGCTGATCGCGCTGGCCGAGACCGACCACAAGGTCGCGCACCTGCTTTGGACGTTGACCGCGCAGGAATTGCAGCGCGTGCAGGAGCACATGCTGCTCCTGATTCGCAGCGCGCAGGAGCGAGTCGCCTGCTTCCTCCTCGAGATGGCGGAGCGCATGGCGGAAGCCGATGTGATCGACCTGCCGATGTCGCGCCAGGACATTGCCGACTATCTCGGCCTGACGATCGAGACGATCTCCCGCACGCTCACGCAACTCGAAACAGCCGCTGCCATCTCAGTGCCAACGTGCAGGCGTATAGTGCTGACCAATCGTAAGGCTCTGAAGCGGCTGCACGCCTGATATCTGCGCCGACCGGCTCCGGAATTTGTCGGCGCATGGAGGTGGGACATGAACTCAGAGCGCATCGACGCGACTGCTGAGACGTCCTTTCGCCCGCCGCCGATCGATGTTCCGGAGGGCGTCAAGCTGGCCGCCGCGTCGGGCTTCGATCAGATCAAGGAACGATTCGAGGCCGTGCGGACGAGCCTGATGGCGGGTTTCGACGCGCTCACCGCACAGTCGCAGGACTTCTGGTCGCATCCGGCCTCTCGCGGGGCATCGGCCAAGCAGCCTCGTCCTGAGTCGCAATGAATTCCGCGGAGAGAGTCCCCCGCGGCGGAATGGCAAGTGGAAATTGCAAGTGGGAATTGGACATGCGTCCGGGCGGAGTCGCCCGGGGCGAGAAGGTATTGCGAGAGAGGGGATAATGACGAATTTGGCAAGCGTGCAAAGTGTGGAATTAGCCCGAAAGGCCCCCGTCACCGGTCTGGGATGGGAGCATTTCGCTCACGAGGCCGATATCGGCGTGCGCGGATATGGGCCGAGCCTCGAAGAAGCTTTCGAGCAGGCGGCGCTCGCGCTCGCGGCCGTCGTCACCGACGTGCCGGTCGTGCCGAAGATCGCCGTCACGGTCGTCTGCGAAGCGCCGGACAACGAGCTCCTTCTGGTCGAGTGGCTCGACGCGGTCATCTATGAGATGGCGGCGCGCCGCATGCTGTTCGGACGGTTTTCGGTTACCATCCGGGGGCGGCGGCTTTACGGGACGGCATGGGGCGAGAGCGTCCAGCCGCGTCATAAGCCGGCCTGTGAGCCGAAGGCGGCGACGCTCACCGAGCTCAAGGTGTCCCGCGACTCGGCGGGGCGGTGGACGGCTGGCTGCGTCGTCGACGTCTGAGCGCGCGGGCGCTCGCGAAGGGCGATGGACCCCGCACGGTTCACCCGAATCGACGAAACCGCATGGCGGATTGAGAAGGTCGCCGGCATGCGGGTGCCGGCCATCATCTTTGCGGATGAGGAACTCATCCGCGCGATGGACGATAAGGTTTACGAGCAGGCGACGAACGTCGCCAAGCTCCCCGGCATCGTGAAGGGCGCTTACGCCATGCCCGACGCCCACTGGGGCTACGGGTTTCCCATCGGCGGGGTGGCGGCGTTCGATCCTGACGACGGCGGGGTGGTTTCAGCTGGCGGGGTCGGCTTCGATATTTCCTGCGGCGTGCGCACGATGCTCACGGGGCTGGCTGCGCCCGATATTGCTCCCGTCCAAAAAGCGCTGGCCGATCAGCTCTGCCGCGATATCCCGGCCGGCGTCGGCAGCGAAGGCGCGATCACCCTCGATGAAGCCGAGATGGACGAGATGCTCGCGGGCGGCGCGGCCTGGGCGATCGCGCGCGGGTATGGGGAGGCGGCCGACCTCGCGCGCATCGAGGAAGGCGGCACGATGGCGGGCGCCCGCCCGGGCTGCGTCTCCGCGCGCGCCAAGCACCGGCAGGCGCGCGAAATGGGCACGCTCGGCTCCGGCAATCA